>CAZUCM010000079.1:0-10430 GCA_964619235.1 uncultured Terriglobales bacterium | reverse complement strand
TCGTATTTTTTCAGTAAATGGCGAAAACTGCGATAGGAAAGATTCAGCAGACCGGCGGCGCGGGTTTGCACGTCGTTGGAGCGGCGCAAGGCCGATTGGAGCAAGGAGCGTTCGATATCGGCGACATAGCGCTCCATGTCTATGCCCTCGGGCGGAATCGAGATTCCCGGGGCTCCGCTGCCCCCGGCGCCGGGCGCTGCCGCCCGCGCCATCGGCTGTTCGCCAAAGGGTTCGATGTGTAACTCCTCGCCCGATTCCATGGCCACGGCGCGTTCAATCGTATTTTCCAACTGGCGCACGTTGCCCGGCCAATCATAGCCTTTCAGAATACTCAGAGAATCATGGTTCAGCCGGCGAACGGGCCGGGCCATGGCCGCCGCGTATTTCTTCAGGAAATGCAGAGCCAGCGGCTCGATGTCATGTCCCTTATGATCTTCCGAATAGCGCTCGCGCAAAGGCGGCACCACAATGGGAATGACGCTGATGCGGTAATACAGATCTTCGCGAAAGCTCTTCTCGGACACCATGCGGTCGAGGTCTTTGTTGGTAGCGGCAATCACGCGCACATCGATGGGCGACTCCATGGTTCCGCCTACGGGACGGATGGTTCGCTCCTGGAGCACGCGCAGCAGCTTGACCTGCATGGTCAGGCTGGTCTCGCTGATTTCATCGAGAAAAATGGTGCCGTTCTGGGCGGATTCGAACAATCCGCGCTTGTTCTGGTTGGCGCCGGTGAATGCGCCCTTCACGTATCCGAAGAGTTCGCTTTCCAGCAGGGTTTCCGGAAAGGCGCCGCAATTGATGGAGACGAAAGGTTCGACGGCCCGCGGTGAGCAGTCGTGAACCGCGCGCGCCACCAATTCCTTGCCGGTGCCGCTCTCCCCGCAAATCAGGATTGTGCTGTTGGTGGAGGCCACGGTGTGGATGGTCTGCTTCAGCTTTTGCATCGCCGGGCTGCAACCCACCATATTGTCCAGGGAATTGCGTTGGCCGGCATCCCGGCGAAATGCCAGATTCTGCCTGCGCAGCAGAATCTTCTCTATGGCCTGGGCCACCGAATGGGTCACCACCTCGGGCAAGCTCGGACCTTTTACGATGAATTGAAACACGCCTCCCGCCTCGGCAATGCGCCGCGCCGTCTCGAACTCCTCGTGGGCGGTGATGACGATACGCTCGGCATCGGGACAGCATGTGGCCGCATATGCCATCACTTCCACTCCGTCGATGCCCGGCATCTTGATGTCGCTGATCACGACGTCGTATAGGGCGGAGTCGAGCTTCTTCTTGGCGGCATCGCCCGAGGTCACCGTCTCCACGCGGAACCCGGCGCGCCGCAGCGCAATGTCCAGCATCCGGCAGATATCGAGTTCGTCATCGCAAACCAGCACACTACCCACGAACATTTTTTCCTCCGGAGTCTCCGGCTTCCTCGCCGATCACGTGCTGGGTTGCGGCGGCCGAGACGGTCAATTCCCCGGGAGCCGCCGCCCGCTTGAGATGCAACACGAACCGGGTTCCCGCCTCCGGCGAGGACTCCACGGAAACCCTGCCCTCATGCGCCTGCAAAATCTGGTAGACAATGGCCAGGCCCAGACCGGTGCCGTTGGCAAACTGGGAATGGAACGGCTCGAAAATATTTTCCAGATATTGTTGCGAAATGCCTTGTCCCGAATCGGCAAAACTGATTTCCCAATCCTGAGCCGATTCGGCGACGGATACCGTCAACGTGCCGCCATTCGGCATGGCCCGTATGGCGTTGTCGCAGATATTCCAGAACACCTGCCGCATGCGGTCGCCATCGGCGTTCGCCGGCGCTACCGCCACCGCGAAGTTGCGCACGATGCGGATGCCGCCGCGCGCGCATTCGGGCCGGTTTTCCAGCAATAACAGCGTTTCCTGCAGCAGAGCCAGCAGATCGAGCGGAGCAAAGCGATAGCGGGTGCGCGAGTATGCGAGAAAATCGGTAACGATGGTATTCAGCCGTTCCGATTCGCGGCGCACAATATCCAGCAATTCGCGCTCGTCATCGCCCAGGCCCGGGGATTCGCGCAACATCTGCGCCGAGCCGGCGATGGCGGCCAGGGGATTCCTGATTTCGTGGGCAATGCCCGAAGCCAGGCGGCCGACCGCGGCCATGCGATCGCGAACCGTCACCTCGCGCTCCAGCTGCCGAATTTCGGTGAGATCGGTAAAAGTATAGATACGTCCGGCCACTGCGCGGTCCGCACCGGTCAGCGCGCAGACGGTCATGCCTAAAATCTTTTCGGAATTGCCGGCGGAGGAATAACGCAATTCCCTCCGGGCTTCGCCGAGTTTCGGCAACGCGTCCTCGAAAAACTGGCCGATAACGGCGCCGGCCATCTCCGTCTGCAACCGTCCCAGCAGCCGTTCGGCGGCGGGATTGACGATCCTGATGCGCCCGTCCGTGTCCGTTGTGATCAGCCCGCCGCTCATGGAACGCACTACATCTTCGTGCAGCGCCTGCAACTGCTCCAGCGCTCCGCTCTTTTCCTCCAACTGCACGTTCGCCCGGCGCAACTTCGCCACCAGATAGTTGGTCAGGTAGGCGATGACCATATAGGCGAACAGGTTGATCAGGATGCTGGCCTGCAGGCTCTTCAGGTCGGGCCGGGTAACCGAGTAAGAATGGATGACGTCGAAGTAGGTCAGCTCCAGCACGGCCCCGGAGAGGATGAATGCCAGAGCGGCGGTGAGATAGGCCCAATAGCGCGGCAGCAGGATCGACGCCGTAATAATGATCAGCGGATAGAGAAAGGTAAACGGAGTATCGATCCCGCCGGTGGCGTAAAGCACGGCCGCTGCAAAGACCAGATCGACGAGCACCTGCAACCGCGCTTGCAGCCGGTATTCGCTCCATAGCCCGAGCAACAGCGCATGAAAGGCGCCGATGGTGTACCACAGGGCAATCAGGCTGATAAACAGCCTTTTGGAAATGGGCATGGGCGTGAAAGTGACAACCGCCAGCTCAATGCCCAGCAGAAAGGTGATAACGATAATGCGGACTTTTACCAGCCATGCCAGCCAATTCCGCTCGTTAAACGTCGGGTACATCGTCATCGTGCTTAGCCAGCCAGTTTACCGATCATCTTGAACAACGGCAGGTACAAGGCAATTACGATGCTGCCGATGGAGCATCCCAGAATACCGATAATGATCGGCTCCAGCATGGTCAGCATATTCTTGGTGGCGGAGTCGACTTCGGCCTCGTAGAAATCGGCGATCTTCTGCAACATGGCGTCCATGGCGCCGGTGGCCTCGCCGACACCGATCATTTGCGTCACCATATTGGGAAACACGCCGCTTTCGCGCAGCGGATCGACGATGGTGCGGCCTTCCTCAATCGCCTTGCGCACCTTCATCAGCGATTCCTCAACCACCGCGTTTCCCGAGGTATGGGCGGTAATGGCCAGGCCCTCCAGGATGGGAACGCCGGAGGTGATCAAGGTGCCCAGAGTGCGGGTAAAGCGCGCAACCGCGATCTTACGGATCAACATGCCAAAGACCGGCACATTCAACATGAGGCGGTCCCAGAGCATGCGGCCCTGCTCGCTCTTGCGGAGATACTTGATCCCGAAGAACAGACCGATGATACCGCCAATTCCGAACCACCAGAAGGTTCCGACGATGTCGCTGAGCGCCACCACCATTTTGGTCGGCAGCGGCAGTTCCACGCCCATGCCGTCGAACATGCGGATGAAGATGGGGACCACCCACTTCAACAATGCGCCCACAATCAACAACGCCATGCCGACTACGATGCACGGATAGACCAGTGCCGACTTAATGGCCGCGCGCAATTGCACGCTCTTTTCGACATAGATTGCCATGCGCTGCAGAATGGTGTCCAGAATACCGCCGGTCTCTCCGGCATCGACCATGTTTACGGTGAGATCGTCGAAAACGCGCGGATAGGCCTTCATGGCCTTGGACAGCGTGGATCCGCCTTCGACTCCGGTGCGAACGCCCGTCAAAACCTTTTGGAACACCTGGCTTTCCTGGTTAGTGGCCAGGATTTCCAGGCATTGCACCAGCGGCAAGCCGGCATCGATCATCACGGAAAACTGACGGAAAAAGATGGCCAGATCCTTTACCTGGACCTTCTGGCTCCCTAACGTCGGCAAGGCAAATTCCTTGCCCTTTTCCTTGATGGGACCGCTCAAGGCAACGCGTTCGCGACGAAGCTGCGCCTGCAGCGACTGTTTATTTTCGGCCACCCGCTGGCCGCTGACCTTGCGTCCTGCCGCATCTTTGCCGCTAAACGTGAATACTGGCATAAAAACCTCCTGCCACCAAATGACTGACGGCGCGACCGATTCAGCGCCGCGTTCTATCCGGCGCCGTCGCGCGCGACACCAGTCCGGCGCCGCGTGAAATCATCTCCTGCAATTCGTCGGGGAACGACGAATGCTGCACGGCGCATTCGAGCGTAATCTGCTTCTGAAAATACAGGCTGGCGAGCGACTGATTCAGCGTTTGCATGCCGTACCGGTCCTGGCCGGACTGCATGGCCGAGTACACCTGATGAATCTTGTCTTCGCGGATCAGGTTGCGAATCGCGGCATTGGGGACCAGAATCTCCATGACCATCGCCCGGCCCTGGCCGCCCACCTTGGCCAGCAGCGCCTGACAGAGAATTCCTTCCAGCACCAGCGACAACTGCGTGCGCACTTGCGCCTGCTGATGCGCGGGGAATACGTCGATGACGCGGTTGATGGTGGATGCCGCCGAGTTCGTATGCAAGGTGCCGAAGGTCAAGTGGCCGGTTTCCGCAATGCGCAGCGCCGCCTCGACGGTTTCCAGGTCGCGCATTTCGCCGATCAGCACCACGTCCGGATCTTCGCGCAATGCCGAACGCAATGCGTCGCTGAACGACTTGGTGTCGGCGTGAACCTCGCGCTGATTCACCAGGCAATTCTTGTGCTGGTGCACGAACTCGATGGGATCTTCGATGGTGATGATATGGTCGTGACGGTCGTTGTTGATCTTATCCAGCATCGCCGCCAGCGTCGTGGATTTTCCGGAACCGGTCGGTCCGGTCACCAGGATGAGCCCGCGCGGCTTTTCGCACAACCGCGCCACCACCGGCGGCAGGTTCAACTGATCGAAACTCTTGATCTCGAACGGAATGATACGGAAGACGGCGGCACAGGCGCCGCGCTGGTTAAAGACGTTGGCTCGAAAACGCGCCAGTCCCTTCAGTCCGAAAGAGAAATCCAGTTCCAGGTTCTCTTCGAAGCGGTGCTTCTGCGCATCGGTCATGACGCTGTAAGCCACCGCCTTGGTTTCCGAAGGGGTTAAAGGCGGCATGTCCAAAGGCTGCAGAGAGCCGTGGACTCGCACCTGAGGCGGTGAGTTCGTAGTAATGTGCAGGTCGCTCCCGCTCATTTCCAACATTCTTTTCAGCAGATCGCTGAGACTGGCTGCCATTCGTTTTTCCCTGCTCTCGTTGCTGCTGCTGTTGTCCGCCCACCGATCGCTGCCGCCGGAGGAGCCTTCGGTATCAATGCACGCTTTCGCGCGCCACTTCTTCCATGGTGGTCATGCCCAGCATGACTTTCACCAGGCCACTGCGCCGCAGGGTAATCATCCCCCGCTCCAGCGCTTTCTTTTTCAGTTCCATCGACGAGGCGCCCACCAGGATCAATTCGCGCAGCTCATCATCCACTTCCATCACTTCATACAGTCCGGTACGGCCCTTGTAGCCGGTGTTGCGGCAGGTCTCGCATCCCTTGCCTTTCATGATCTTCACCGTCCGGGCTTCCTCGGGGGTAAACCCGGCTTCCACCAGGCTCTGATAGGGAACCTCCACCGGTTCCGCACATTCCCCGCAGATGCGGCGCACCAGGCGTTGCGCGCAAATCAAGTGGACCGAGGTCGCCACCAGGAAAGGCTCGATGCCCATATTCATCAGGCGGCTGATGGTTTCCGGCGCGCCGTTGGTATGCAGCGTCGAGAGCACCAGGTGGCCGGTGAGGGCGGCCTTGATGGCAATTTCCGCAGTTTCAAAATCGCGAATTTCGCCCACCAGAATGATGTTGGGATCCTGGCGGAGAAAGGCGCGCAGCGCGGCCGCAAAGTTCAAGCCGATCTGCTCCTTCATTTGTACCTGGTTGATGCCGGGAAGCTGGAATTCCACGGGATCTTCCGCCGTCATAATATTCGTTTCCGGAGTATTCAGGCGGGCAATGGAGGAATACAGGGTATTCGTCTTGCCCGATCCGGTCGGGCCGGTGACCAGCACCATGCCAAACGGCTTCAAGATCGCGTTCTCGAACTTCGCCAGTGATTCAGGCTCGAATCCCAGTTTGGTCATATCGAGCCGCAGGTTCTCCTTGTCCAGGAGACGCAAAACCACCTTCTCGCCCCACAGCGTCGGCAAGGTGCTGACGCGGAAATCGAGTTCCCGCTTCTTGCCGCCAATCGCCATCTTCAACATGATGCGGCCGTCTTGCGGCAGCCGCTTTTCGCTGATGTCCAGTTTGGACATGATCTTAATGCGCGAGGTGACGGCATCCTTCAACTTGATCGGCGGCGTCATGATGGATTGCAGGACGCCATCAATGCGGAACCTCACGCGGTACTCTTTCTCGTAGGGTTCCATATGAATATCGCTGGCCCCGCGCTTGAGGGCGTCGGTCAGCAGAATATTGACCAGCTTGACGATCGGCGCCTCGTCGGCCGCCTTCTCCAGCTCCGACAGCGAAAGCTCTTCTTCCTGCGACTCGATTTCCAGAGAGGCGTCGCTATCGTCGAACTGCTGCATGACCGATTCCAGATCGGTCTCCGTCGCCTGCCCATAAACTTTCTCGATTTGTTCGACAATGGCCTGTTCCGACGCCACCACCGGCTCGATATTGAAGCCGGTCATGAACTTGATATCGTCCATGGCAAAAACGTTGGTCGGATCCACCATGGCCAGCGTCAGCGAAGCTCCTACCCGGCTGAGCGCCAATACCTCGTAACGCTTGGCCGTTTCGTACGGAATCAGCTTGACCACTGCCGGATCGATCTCGAAGTAGCTCAGATTGATCGCGGGAACGCCATACTGGCGGGACAAAAAGTTCGTGACGTCCTCGTCGTTGACGAAACCAAGCT
Source organism: uncultured Terriglobales bacterium (assembly GCA_964619235.1). Classification (GTDB taxonomy): domain Bacteria; phylum Acidobacteriota; class Terriglobia; order Terriglobales; family Acidobacteriaceae; genus CAZUCM01. Next base: position 3,314 of record CAZUCM010000079.1, on the reverse strand, counting down.
TGACCAACACCGAGCCCAGGCGCGCACCTGACTCCCGCTGAACTTCCACCGCCTGGTTAAGCTGTTCGACGGTGATCACCTTCTCTTTTACGAGCAGATCACCAATCCGTTGCGACATACCTTCGTCTCCCTATCCTTCGCGCAGCCGGCCTGCGCACAACGGGACCGCTATCCCTGAGGAGCCTGCAAATCGCGCGGAAATGCACGCAAATCCGGGAAGAATCTGCATGCTAGGGTGAGTGACACATTTTGTCAATCGGGAACAACCCTAATGAACGCACCGTGGTACCTCACATTGGTGCATGACCTTTGGGGTAGCCGGAAACGTGAAACGGGAAACGGCCCTCAGCCCGGCTTGACCGCCAGCATGAGTAAATGGGGGCTGCAAAAGCGCTCGACCAGGCCGTTCGCGCGGAATTCGGGTTTATACCATTCGCGCGCCTCCACCGGTCCATTGGCGAGCTGCGCGGAAATGGTCCGGCGCACCTCTTCGCTCGCGCTCTGGATGGACGTCCACCAGTCGAACTCAATCCATTTATCCATGATTTCCACTTGCTTGACGGCGAGACCGGCAGCTTCGGCCAAAGACTTCCATTCGTCCACAGGCAATTGGCGGTGATGGCTGGGATCGCGGAGGGCCTCGAACTGATTGATGACCGCCGCTGCCGCGGAGTGGGCCGGCGCGGTCTGGTCCTCCAGTCCGAAGCGTCCGCCGGGACGCAGGACGTGGGCCACCTCGGAGATGAACCTCCTGGGATTTGAAAAGTGGTGCGGCGCCATGCGGGCGGTAACGATATCGAATGAGTCCGCGGCGAAAGGCAGATCCAGCGCATCGGCCCACACCACTTCGGCGCTAACGCCGTTGGCGGACAGATTGTCGCCGGTTTCACGCAGCATATTTGGGGTAAGATCGCTGGCGGTGACCAAGGCGCCGGCGCGTGCCAGAGCCACGGCCACGTGTCCCGCGCCGGTTGCAATGTCGAGCGCGCGCTGCCCTGCCAGCGGAGCCACAAGCGCGAGCAGTCGATCGAGATCTTCGCCACCCGCATGCACCCCACTGGCGCGGTAGCCCGCGGCACGAGCGCCGAAGCGCTCTCGAACATCGGTACGCAATTGATTTTCGTCGGTCATTTTAAAAGTAATCAGTAATAGGTAATAAGCCAAGAGCCTGAGGCGGGTGCTGAATCTGCCGCTCCGGCTCTGGACTTATTACTTGTTACTTATTACTTGTAACAGCATTTCCGCCAATGATCACCGATTCGCATTGGTTCATGCCGAACCAGTACGGGATTTCCCGGTAGTCTTCGGCGTTGAAGATGGCCAGATCGGCGTCCTTGCCCGGCTCAATTGAGCCTTTGGTGTCGGCCAGGCGTAGCGCACAGGCGCCGTTCAAGGTTGCGGCCGCAATGGCTTCCGCCGGCGACATTCCCATATGCGTGCACGCCAGGGAAAGAACCATGGACATGCTGGGAGTGGGTGATGTGCCGGGATTGTAGTCCGTAGCCAGCGCCACCGCTACTCCCTCGGCAATCAATCTGCGGGCGGATGGGTACTTGTCCAGTCCCAAAAAGTAATTGGCTCCCGGCAGCAAGGTGGCGATCGTATTCGTCTGTGCCACCAACTGGATATCCCCGTCCTCCACCAAGTCCATGTGGTCCAGAGAAGCGGGGCTGAACTTCAGCAGGCTATGCAGCGAAGTCGCGGAAAACTGTCCAACATGGATCCGGGCGCCCAGATTCCGCTGCCAGGCGGCGGTAAGAATGGTCTCGGCCTCCTCCAGATCGAACGCGCCCCGCTCGCAGAATACGTCCACAAACCAGGCCAGTCCGCCTTCATCGGCCTGCGGAATCATCTCCTCGCAGATTTGACGCACGTACTCGGCGCGGTCATCTTCGAACTCCGCCGGCACCAGATGCGCACCCAGCAGAGTCGGGGTCACGGTGGCCGGGGTCTGGCGAGCCGCATCGCGAATCGCCTCCAGGGATTTGATCTCTGCCGCCACATTCAAGCCATATCCTGACTTAGCTTCGATTGTGGTAGTGCCACAAGCCACCATCCGCTGGAAGCCACGCAATACATGGCGAGTGAGTTCCGCGCGGGGGGCTTCGCGCACGGCAGCGACGGTGGAAGCGATCCCTCCTCCGGCTGCCGCAATCTCTTCGTAGGTGGCGCCGGCAATACGCTTTTCAAAATCCATCAGCCGGGGCTCCACAAACGCCGGGTGCGTATGCGAGTCCACAAAGCCCGGCAGAATTACCTTGCCGCTGCAATCAAGCTCCCGCAGATCCTTCTTGTGCCGCTTCACCCAGGGATCGCGCAATGCCGCATCGGTACTGCCCACAGAAACGATTTTGCCCGCCACGCAAAGTACCGCCGCGTCCTCGATCGTAGCCAGCGCACCCAGCGCCGCCCCGCGCAATGGGTCCGTGCCGTTCGCCGTAACCAGTTGCCGTGCATGAACCAGAAGGAGAGCGTTATCCGTAGTCTTGGCAGTCATTCATTATTAGCTTACGCCAGAAATTGCGATGAGAGAAAGACCTTGTTGGATTTACAGCCGAGGACACAGAGGGCACCGAGAAAAACTATGAGTTTAGGTTTCCTCTGTGCCCTCTGTGGTGAAAAGTTCTTATTTCATCGGAACTCGAATTCCGCTCTTCCCGGCGAACCGGATGGCCTCATCGTACCCGGCGTCCACATGGCGTACGACGCCGATGCCAGGGTCGTTGGTCAGTACGCGCTCGATCCGTTTCGCCATGTCGCTGGTGCCATCGGCCACCGTCACCTGGCCCGCGTGTTGCGAGTAGCCGATGCCGACGCCTCCGCCGTTGTGAATGGAGACCCAGGAAGCGCCGCTGGCGGTATTCAACAGCGCGTTCAGCAGCGGCCAGTCGGCGATGGCATCGGAGCCGTCCTGCATGCTTTCGGTCTCGCGGAACGGCGAGGCCACGGAGCCGCAGTCGAGATGGTCGCGCCCGATCACGATGGGCGCCTTGATCTTGCCTTGTTTCACCAGCTCGTTCATGGCCAGCCCGAATTCGGCGCGCTCTCCGTAGCCCAGCCAGCAGATACGCGACGGCAGGCCCTGGAACTTGATCCGCTGCCGGGCCAGCTTGATCCAACGCTCAAGAATGCGGTTATGCGAAAACATGCCGAGCAACAAAGCGTCCGTGGTGTAGATATCCTGCGGCTCGCCGCTGAGCGCCACCCAGCGAAACGGCCCGCGCCCCTCGCAGAACAACGGCCGGATGTACTCCGGCACGAACCCCGGAAAATCGTAGGCGTTCTTCACTCCCCGCTCGAAGGCAAAGGTGCGG
>CAZUCM010000078.1:0-10458 GCA_964619235.1 uncultured Terriglobales bacterium | reverse complement strand
TCCTCAATCTCAGCCGCTTCCTGCACCTGCCCAAGGACTCGCTCAATCTGCGCGTGGGCCAGTTCGAACTCGATCTGCCGTTCAGCCAGGCGCGATCCTGGAACATCAGTCCCTGGGATATCTATTCCGAGGCGAATATCGGCGCCGTCAACTCCATGTTTCCGCAGCAATTCGTGAACAATAGTTTCACGTTTGCGGGCGCCGGAAAGGGAGCCGAGATCAGCGGCGGACATCACACGGGCGGTTATTGGTACTCGCTGGCTGTGGTGGATCAGAACACCGGCAACACCGGACCGATCAGCGATTTTGTGCCCTCGGCCACCGGCGGCAACAACGCTCCCGGCATCGGTTACAACTCCGATTCCAATTTCAAGGACCTGTATGGCCGCTTCCTGTATCGCGTCAATCTGGAGCGCGACAAGGACAGCCGCAACGCCGTGCAGGCGGCGGGGAAGACCGGTCCCCGCGATCACACCTCGCTGGCGCTGGGGAGTTATTCCTTTTACGGGCGCAGCGTGCAACGCCTGGTGGGTACGCTATCCGACGGGGTCACGCCTACGCTGCTGACCGCGCGGGAGCCGTTTTACCGCGTCGGAGGCGACTTCAGCTTCAATTACCGGACGTTCAACCTGTTCGGTCTGTATATGTACGGGCGCGACCATAACTTGCTGCCCGTGGACAGCACGGGCGCCTTGGTGCCGCTGCCGGCGGCCTCCGCAACCACGCTTCCGGTCGCTTTCGTGCACGCTCCGCCCGCCACCTTTGACGGCGGGTTCCTCGAGGCCGATTTCCTGGCTTATCCGTGGATGATGCTGATCATGCGTTATGACGCGGTGAATTCCCACGCCGATTATTTCAATGGGCTGGCCGGCATGAATACGAACTTCTTCGGGCCGGTTCAAGTCACGCGCAACCGCTATACCCCGGGCGTGCAGTTCCTGATCCACGCCAACATCAAAGCGTCCTTTGAATATCAGGTGCGTCCGCAACAGCAGATAAACGCAGGTGTCAACCCGTTAACCGGCAACTCCGTAGTGGTGGGTCCGTTCCGGGTGAATACCGCTGTGGCCGGACTGGAGTGGGTGTACTAACGGGTTCACGGTTTGCAGTTTGCCGCCGGGCACGTGCGAAGTGTTCTTGCGGCTGACTGCCTGCTACGAACTGATTAAGAAAGAGGTATTGGCAATGCTTAAGAACTCGGTAGGAACGATCTTGCTGCTGACGGTTCTGGTTGCGTCCGCATGGGCGGGAAGCATCAGCGGAAAAGTTACCGCGGGCCCGGGTACCTCAGTCGTTTACGTGGAAGCCATTTCCGGAAGGACTTTTCCGGCTCCCAGCCGGCATCTGCTGATGGATCAGAAAGGCCTGCGGTTTGAACCCCACATCCTTGTCGTCCAGCAGGGCGAAACCGTGGATTTTCAGAACAGCGACAGCGTGCAGCACAACGTCTTCTGGCCCTCGATTGGCGGCGACAAAAAAGCCAGCCACAACATGGGCACCTGGCCGAAAGGCGAGAAGAAGTCCTGGAAATTCGATCATCCCGGAGTGACGCCGCTGTTCTGCAACGTGCATCCGGAGATGTCCGGCTACATCGTGGTCAGCCCCACTCCGTATTATTCGGAAACCGATGCCGGCGGGAATTACACCATCAAGGATATTCCCGATGGCAGTTATACGGTTACGGCCTGGCATGAAGGCATGAAGCCCAAATCGCAGCCCATCCAGGTAAGCGGGGCAGCGAAGGCGGAGTTTACGCTGAGCAAATGAGTTTCTGGTTCAAGGCAGGATCTCATGCGGAAGCGGTATCTCGACAAAAAAGTCGATAAGGACTGGCTGAACACCAACTTTCCCTGCATGATGGCGTGCCCGGCGCATACGAACGCGGGCCGCTACGTGTCGCTGATCGCCGAAGGGCGGTTCGAGGAAGCGTACCGTTACGCGCGCGAGCCGAATCCGCTGGCTTCGATCTGCGGGCGGGTCTGCGCGCATCCGTGCGAGACCGCCTGCCGCCGCGGAGAGTTGGACAAGCCCATCGCCATTCGAGCGCTCAAGCGGTTTCTCACCGAGCGCTATGGCCCGGAATCGCGCCATCCGGTCACGCTGCCGAAGCCGGCCACGAAACTGCCGTTTCAAGTGGCGGTGGTGGGCGGCGGTCCGGTGGGACTGAGTGCGGCTCACGATTTGGCGCTGATGGGTTACGCGGTGACCATCTTCGAAGCGGCGCCGGTGGCCGGCGGCATGTTGTACCTGGGCATTCCCGAATACCGCCTGCCTCGCAACGTCGTGGAAGCGCAGGTGCGCGAAATTCTGGAGACCGGCGACATCACGCTGCGGCTCAATCAGGCGGCGGGCCGTGACTTCACCGTGGCCGGGCTGCGGCGGCAGGGTTTCGACGCGGTGCTGATTGCCGTGGGGGCGCATCGCAGCCGCGACCTCAGCATTCCCGGCGTCGATCTGGACGGGGTCCACCGCGGGATCGATTTTCTGCTCAACGTCAATCTGGGATACAAGTTCACCATTGGGAAAAAGGTGGTGGTCATTGGGGGCGGCAACGTGGCCATGGACGTGGCGCGCTCGGCCGCTCGCGAAGTGCTGCGCGAGCACGGCGCGGGCGAAGAAGTGGTGCCGAGCGACGAGAATGTCATGGCCGTCGCCACCCATGAGATGGTGGACATCTCGCTGTCGGCGCTGCGCATGGGCGCGCGGGAGGTGCATCTGGTCTGCCTGGAGCGGCGCAACGAGATGCCGGCCGCGCTGGAGGAGATTGAAGAAGCCGAAACCGAGGGCATCATCATCCACGCCGGTCTCGGGCCGAAGCGCGTGGTGGGCCACGAAGGCCGGGTGGCCGCGCTGGAGACCCTGGACACCAGGTCGGTGTTCGACGCCAACGGGCGCTTCAATCCCTCGCTTTATGAAGGCAGCGAAAAACAGCTTGCCTGCGACACCATTATCATGGCCATCGGACAGGCGCCCAATCTGGATTTTCTGCGCGAAGAAGACGGAGTGCAGATTTCGCCGCGGGGGCTGATCGCGGTCAACCGCGAAAACCTGATGACCAGCGCAGCCGGGGTATTTGCCGGCGGCGACTGCGTGTTTGGCCCGCGGCTCATCATCGACAGCGTCGGCGACGGCAAGCGCGCCGCCATCGGCATCGACGAGTTTCTGCGCGTACACAAACACCCCGAGCCGCACATCGAAGTCGAAATCCTCGATCGCCACCGCATGTTCGAGGACTTCATGAAGCTTGATCGGCCACCGGTCCCCATGCTGCCCATCGACCGCCGCACCGGGGTTACGGAGGTTGAAATCGGCTTTGACGAGCACAGTGCCATCGAGGAAGCACGCCGCTGCCTGCGCTGCTGGATCAATACGATTTTCGAAGGTACGGAGGAGGACGGCACGCAATGCATCCTGTGCGGCGGCTGCGTGGACGTGTGCCCGGAGGATTGTCTCCAGCTGGTGCCGCTCGAGCAGGTGGAGTTCGAGCCGCAGACGCTCGACGCGATTCGCCAGAGCCCGCAACTGTACGGCCTGGAATTGAATGATGTGGCCGCCGAGGAGGCCGGCATCATTACCGGTACGGCAATGATCAAGGACGAAACCCGCTGCATTCGCTGTGGACTGTGCGCGCTACGGTGCCCGGTCAACACGATTTCGATGGAGGCGTACCACCTGGCCTCCGCGGAAAGCACCGGACTGGTGGCCATTCAGAATTTCGATGTGCCGCCGGCGGCGGGGAAGAAGTAGTTCGCATGAAGGACACGCTTCGGAGACTCTAAATTGAAAGACGACAAACGCAATCCCGACGCGGACGATGCCGGCGAGCTGAGCCGGCGGCAGTTCTTCGTGAAACTCGGCGCAGGTTCACTGGCGGTGGCGGGTGCGGGCACTGCTCTGTTTGCCTATCAGTATCTGTCGCCCAATGTGCTCTATGAAGCGTCGCCGGTGGTCAATGCGGGTAAGCCGGACCAGTATGCGCCGGACTCGGTGACGCTCGACCCCGCAACCGGCATCTACGTGGTGCGTGCGGCGGAGGGATTCTACGCACTTTCGGCCGTATGCACGCACCTGGGTTGCCTGACGGCCTGGAAACCGGAACTGAATTTGATTGCCTGCCCCTGCCATGGCAGCAAGTTCCGCCGCGACGGCACCAAGATCGAGGGTCCGGCGCCGAAGCCGTTGCCATGGCTGCGCGTCTGGCTCAGCGACGATGGCGATCTGATGGTGGACCGCAGCACAACGGTGGCCGAGCGGCAGTACGTGAGAGTGTGAGATGAAGCCGATATCCGCGTATTTCGAGGACTTGCGCGCGAACCGCGTCTGGCGGTCGGTTTTCCGCAGCGGGCCCGGAGGGACGCGCCTGCACAGCTCGCTGGTGGTGCAGCAGAATGTCTTTCTGCATCTGTTCGCCACCAAAGCGCGCAAGCGCGTGATGAGCTTCAGCGCGACCTGGTACCTGGGCGCGCTCACCTTCGGCACGTTTCTGATTCTGATCGTCACCGGCGTGCTGTTGATGCTCTACTACCACCCCTCGGTGCCGCAGGCCTATGCGGATATGAAGGATCTGCAGTTCGTGGTGTCCTCCGGCGTATTTCTGCGCAATCTGCACCGCTGGTCCGCGCATGCCATGGTGTTTCTGGTGTTTGCCCACATGTTCAAGGTGTTCTATCGCGGCGCCTATCGCCCGCCGCGCGAGTTCAACTGGGTCATCGGCGTGGTCCTGTTGCTGGTGACGTTGCTGCTCAGCTACACCGGCTACCTGCTGCCGTGGGATCAGCTGGCGTACTGGGCGGTGACGGTGGGCAGCAATATCGCCTCCGCCGTGCCGGTGTTCGGTCAGAATATCCGCTACCTGCTACTGGGTGGCCATCAGGTCAACGCCAATGCGCTGCTGCGGTTCTATGTGTTGCATTGTGTGGTGCTGCCGATTGCCGCGGTGCTGTTGATCGCGGTGCACTTCTGGCGCATACGCAAAGATGGCGGACTGTACGTGCCGGAAACGGCGGGCGGTGGCGGGGAGCAAGCCCTGGCGCCGGCGGGCGCCGCCGGAGCAGATACCGCCGCTTCTGTCCCGGGAGGAACGTCGTGAGCGATCCGTCCAAACCCTTTGTCGCCGGCCTGAACTCCGACGCGCGGAAAGCGCCGGTGCGCCTGGCGTTCATTACGCGACGCACTTCGGCGGCCGTGCGCGTGGCCGACGAAGAGCGGATGATGACGCATCCGGGCGTATTCTTTCGTGTCGTGGTGGCCATCGAGTTGCTGGTGGTGGCGCTGGTGGTGGTCGCGCTGTTGTTCGACGCGCCCCTGGAGCAACTGGCGGACCCCATGCACACGCCGAATCCGGCCAAAGCGCCGTGGTATTTTCTCGGCTTGCAGGAATTGCTGCATTACTTTCCCCCGGTGGTGGCGGGCGTGTTGATTCCCGGGCTGGTGGTGCTGGCCCTGATCGTCATTCCGTATTTCAACGTGAACGTCGAGGGCGGAGGATTGTTCCTGCGCGAGCGGGCCAGGCGGGTGAAGATTTTTGCCTTGGTGGCGGCTGCCCTCTGCGTTTTCTTCGTGCTGTTCGATGTGTGGGTGGCGCTGGCGCCGACGCTGGTGATTGCCGCCTTCATGGCCCAGGCGGCCCGGCGGGCGGCGAAGGGGGCAAGCGACGGCCTGGCCGCCAAGCCGCTGTCGTTCTGGATTATGACGTGGTTCCTCGCCGAGTTGGTCGTGCTGACCGCGGTCGGGACCTTCTTCCGCGGCCCGGGCTGGTCCTGGGTGCTGCCCTGGAAGGAGTACTGATTTGCGGAGCGCATGGAGCAAACTGTTCGGCGATCCGGTACGGGCCTTCGGCGTGGTCAGCCTGGTGGCTTTGGTGTCGCTGGCGATCGCTCCCGCCAAGGACCACTTCAGCGAGTGGCGGCATTATCAGAACGAGTATTTGCGCCTGATCCGCGGCCGCGCCGATGCGGTCACCCTGGAAAAGCGCATGGACCACGGCATACAGCAAATCTGGCTGCCCGAGCAGGGCGTGGTGGATCGCTGCACCACCTGTCATCTGGCGCTGAAGCAGACGTCGTTGCGCGACGTGCAGGAACAGCCTTTCCGGCCGCATCCGCCCATTCCGCACTCGCTGACCGAATTCGGATGTGTCACCTGTCATCGGGGGCAGGGTCCCGCCACCACCGTCCGCGAAGCGCATCGCAGTTCGCTGGCCTGGGAAGAGCCGGTGCTGCCCGCGAAATACTTGCAGGCTTCGTGCGGCCAGTGCCATATGGAAGATTTGACGGGCACGCCACAATTGAACCTGGGCCGCCAACTGCTGGCCCGCGAGGGTTGCGTGCATTGCCATTTGGTCGAAAGGCCCGACGGCACGATCATGCAGGGCACGGACAATCCGCCGCCACTCCGGCACCTGGCCGAAAAAACCACGCGCGAATGGATTTACGCCTGGCTAAAGGACCCGCAGGCGTATTCGCCTGCCGCCACCATGCCCAACTTCCATTTGAGCGACGATGCGGCGCGCGATGTCACCGCGTTTCTGGTGGCGCAGAGTACGCCTTCTTCGGCGATGTCAGCGGCCGTGCCGGCTTCCGCGAATGCGGATCCGCAGGCGGGAGCGACTTTGTACGGCCAGTCGTTCTGCGCGTCCTGCCATGCCATGCAGAATGCGGCCGGCAATCTGGTGGGAGGCGATCTGGGGCCGGAGCTGACCAAAATTGGCAGCAAGGCGAATTCCCGGTGGCTGGCGGCTTGGCTGCGAAACCCCGCCGCCTACGATCCCAATACGAAGATGCCGCATTACCGGTTCGACGACCGCCAGATTGCGGCGCTGCTGGAATTTCTGGGCGCCAAGAAAGACGATGACCTTCTGGCGAATGTGCGCCTGGGGGATGCCACTCGCGAACAGGTGGAGCGCGGCCGGGCGCTGGTCGTCGAGTATGGTTGCGCTTCCTGCCACGAGATCAACGGCATCAGGAGGCCCGAGAACTTTGCCCCCGCGCTCAGCCGCGTGGGCGCCAAGCGTTTCGCGCAGATTGCCTTTCCGCCGGGGGTGCCGCACACGCTCCCGGATTTCATCGCGGCGAAGGTGCGCGATCCGCGTGCCTTTGGGCCCAGCCTGAAAATGCCGCAGTTCAAGCTCAGCGAGCAACAGGTGGACGCCGTCACCACGGCGCTGCTGGCGCAAACCGGCCGCAACCTGATCAAACCGGCCATTGTGCGGGAAGCTGCCCTGCGGCAGATGAACTACCGGCCGGCGGGCAAGGCCGGCCAGTTGATGAACGACCTGCGTTGTTTCAGTTGCCACCGTATCAACGGCCGGGGTGGTGACCTGGCGCCTGACCTCACCTGGGAAGGCAGCGCTGTGCGGCGCCAGTGGCTTGTCCAGTTTCTCAAGAACCCGGAGACCTTACGCCCCGCGCTCATCCGGCGTATGCCGAAGTTCAACCTTACCGATGCGGAAATCAATACGTTGTCCGACTACATCATGACCGTCTACCAGACTTCGGCCTTTGACCGTGACTGGTCACCGGCAACGGCAACGCCCGCGCTGGTGGAAACCGGCCGCCAGCTCTTTTACGGCAAATATGCCTGCCAGTCCTGCCATATCATCGATCCCCAGAAGGACAAGGGATACATTGGCCCGGCGCTGTGGTCGGCGGGCGCGCGGCTGAATGCGTCCTGGATCTATTACTGGCTGAAAGACCCACAGGCGCTTGACCCGCTCGCCATGGAACCGAATCAGCACATCAGCGATGAAGATGCCAGGGCGCTGACGGCTTTCCTTAGCTCTTTGCATTCGCCGAGCTCAGCCGGGGGCAGGAACGGAGCGGGACGATGAGGCGCCTTATCGCGCTTCCGGCGCTTTTCCTCGCGCTGCTGGCCGGTTGCGCCCGCCAGCCCAGGACTATTGCGACGCCATCCGCCACCGCGTATGGTGCGGCTCTCGTGGTCAGCAGCGGAGATAAACAGATGGCTCCTGCCGGCTCCACGCTGGAGCAGCCGGTGTCCGTACAGGTGAATGACGCGCAGGGGAACGCTGTGGCCGGGGCGCTGGTGGCGCTGGAAGCTGCGCCGGGTGTGATCTGCTCGCCTCCCGCCGGCCTGACCGACTCCAGCGGACAGTTCACTGCCGAGGTGGCGCTGGGCGGGCAGGCAGGCCGATACGCGCTGACGGCCGTTACCCACGACAGCGGCGGCAAGCGCATCGAAGTCAAAATGGATGAGCTGGCGCTGGGCTATCAACAGATGTTGGGACGGCAACTGAATGATCACTACTGCGACCGCTGCCATAATCAGGAGTCGACCGCGGAGCGCGTCTCCAACTACGATAATCTTACGGCCAAACCGCATCCGTTTGCCGAAGGCGATACGTTGAACAAACTGACCGACGAGGATTTGCAGGCCATCATCAGCCACGGTGGTCCCGCCCTGGGCCGATCTGCGGAAATGCCGCCCTGGGGATACACGCTTTCGCCGTCCGAGATCCAGGCCCTGATAGCCTATATCCGCGCGGTGTCCGACCCTCCGTATCAGACGAAAGGCTTTGTCTATGCGAACCATCGCTAGTTGCGCCGCAGTCCTGCTGTTGGCGCTGGCCGCGCGTGCGCAGGTGATCACCATATACGAGATCAAGGATCCCGCGGCGCGGCTGCTGCAGGAACGCTATCTCCCGCAACTCAATGAAATTGGAACCGCGCTGCAGGCGCATAAGTTTCCTTATCCTTTCTATTTCAGCCGCCGGCTGGATATCGATGAGAAGGGGCAACAAAAGCTCGACCAGCGCTCCATCCGTTTCGAGAAGTTCAACGGCCGGATGGTGCTGGAGATCACAGGGAATTATTACGCCGCTTATGCCGATGCGCTGATGGACCGCCGCGCCCGCACCAGGAAGACCTATGAGGATGTGGTTCTTCCACTGCTGAAGACCACGGTCCCCCGGTTTCCACCGGCTGACGATTTCGCCGGTTTCGCCATTGAAGTTTCCTATCACGTGCGGCGCAACGTGATGAACGTGCAAACCGAGAACCCGGAGAACCTGACGTTTATCGTTACCCGGGCGGCCGCGCACCACCTGGTGAGCGCGGCGAATGAAGAGCAGGAGCAAGCCGCGCTGCTGGAATCGGAACTCTATGTCGATGCGGAACCGTTTGTGCTGTGGCTGAAGGGGGAGCCGCCCGCGGATACCTCCGCCAGCCGTACGAGCCCGCCGGCCAAGGTGCAGCTGGCGAGTGCGAGCGCGCCCTTCCCGCTGGATGCCTCCCCCGCACCGGAGCCCGCGGTCTCCGAGGCGCTGCTTAAGGGTACGACCATGCCGATGCGATTGATTACGCCGGATATCATTGCCGGTTTAAAGAAAGAGCATGCGGATACGATTGAACGCATGGTCGGCACACTGGATGAACAGGCGCATTTCGTGAAGTATGCACCGCCTGCCTTCGTCGCCTTCCATCAGGGGGCCTACCTGCAGCTCTCGCTTACCTCGCCGCTTGCGGCCAGCAACGGCTCCCGCTATCAGCTGGCGGCGCTGGCCTTCGACGATCACATCAGCCACCTGGTCCGGCCTGTCCTGGCGTACTTCCCGCAGGATGGAGGCTTCGACGGCATCAGCTTCAGCACCACCCTTAAACTCCCGGCGGGTGATAGCACCGAGGCGGTGGAGTTTTTCTTCCCCTTTCAGGCCATGCGTTGTTTCGCTGCGTACGATTGCACCGGCCAACAATTGATCGAGAGTGGAATCGTACTGATCAACGGCGAGCGCGCAGGACTGAATCTGGCGGCGGCGGAGGCCGGGGCGGGGAGATGAGAATCTGGCTGAATCGGTTCTTGTGGTAGGCTTTCCTCGATCCATCATGAACAATACTCATAATTCTCACCCTGATCTTCAGGCGATGGCGGAGAAAGCCATGCTGGAGAATGGTTTTGAGCCCGAGTTTCCTCCGCCGGTGCAGCAGCAGCTGGCTGAGTTGACGGCGCATCCGCCGCAGATTGCCGCGAATGGGATGATCCGCGATCTGCGCAATTTGTGCTGGTCTTCGATCGACAACGATACTTCCCGCGATCTGGACCAGATCGAAGTGGCGGAGAGATTGCCGACGGGCGAGAGCAAGGTTCTGGTGGGAATTGCCGATGTGGATACCTATGCCCCGAAGGCTTCTGCGATCGATCAACATGCCGCGAAAGAAACCACCACGGTCTATTCGGGCGTGCGGAATTTCTCCATGATTCCCGAGCAGCTTTCGACAGGCGCCACTTCATTGCTGGAGGGCGCCGACAAACTCAGCATGGTCATCGAGATCGTGCTGGCCGCGGATGGCAGCGTCAAATCGGGCGATGTGTATCGCGCGCTCGTCCGCAACAAAGCCCAGCTTACGTACGATGCGGTAGGTGCATGGCTGGAAGGGAAGGGCGCCGCTCCGGAAAAAGTGGCTGCCTCCGCCGAGCTGCAAGCCCAGTTACGTCTGCAGGATG
>CAZUCM010000077.1:0-10463 GCA_964619235.1 uncultured Terriglobales bacterium | reverse complement strand
TTCCGAAGCGGCGAGCACCCGAGGGGTGATTCGGAACCAAATTCTTCCCGTCCCCACACCAGGGCGGCGGGCGATGGGAATGTAATCTCGGGCCATTGCCCGCGATGCAATCCACTTAGGAGGTTACTTGGCAAACATTACGATGAAGGAACTGCTCGAAGCTGGGGTTCACTTCGGGCATCAGACAAAGCGCTGGAACCCCAAGATGAAGGAATTTATCTTTGGGGAACGTAACGGTATCTACATTATCGATTTGCAGAAGACGCTCAAAATGTTCAAGGAAGCGTCGAAGTACGTGCAGGATGCCGCTGTAGCCGGCAAGATTCTGCTGTTCGTCGGCACCAAGCGGCAGGCTCAGGATGCGGTCGCCGAAGAAGCCAAGCGTTGCGCGCAGTACTACATCAATCAACGCTGGCTGGGTGGTCTGCTGACCAACTGGGTTACCGTACAGAAGTCGGTGAAGCGGCTCAAGGAACTCGATGAAATGGCCACAGACGGCCGTTACGAGCTGCTGCCCAAGAAAGAAGTGATCAAGCTCGAACGCGAGCGCAAGCACCTCGAAGCCAATCTGGCGGGTATCAAGGACATGTCCCGCCTGCCCGACGCGATCTTTGTGATCGACTCCAACAAGGAGCAGATCGCCGTCCGCGAGGCTCGCAAGCTGGGAATCCCCGTGGTCGCCGTAGTGGACACCAATTGCGACCCCAGCGAGGTCGATTATGTGATCCCCGGCAACGACGATGCATTGCGCGCCATCCGCCTGTTCGCCTCCAAGATCGCCGACTCGGTGATCGAGGGCTCCCAGGCCGCGACCGACAAGCAAGCCGCCGATTTGGGCGCCGCACAATATGCCAGTTCGGCGGAAGGCATGGCCGAGCAAAAGCCGGAAGGCGAAGCTGCCGATCAGGCTGCCAGCGAAGAAGTCAATATGGACGAAGTGTTGGGCGGCGGGGTCCGCAAGCAGCCCAATTCCGCCGACGAAGCGGAAGAAGCCGCTCAGGCACAAACGCGGTTCTGAATGGTCATCGGTCGTCGGCCTATGGCCGGAATGGCGGCACGACCGGGCAAGCCGCCCGCAGACGCAAGATAGAGACGTGATTCATCCTGGCTGGATTTCTTCACCAGCCGCACGCCCGCTGGGCGGGCGTGCGGCTGGTATTTCCGGCCGATGACCGGCGACCAAAGACCAACGACCTAAGGAAGGGTTTTGATATGAGCACTACTTCTACTCCTAATATCTCTGCCGGACTCGTGCGCGAGCTGCGCGAAAAAACCGGTGCCCCCATGATGGATTGCAAGAATGCCCTGGTCGCCGCCAACGGCGATCTGGAAAAAGCGGTCGAATGGCTGCGCAAACGCGGAGTCGCGGTGGCGGAGAAGAAGTCCTCCCGTTCTACCAAGGAAGGCGCGGTGGAAAGCTACATCCACGCCGGCGGCAAGATCGGGGTATTGCTGGAAATCAATTGCGAGAGCGATTTTGTCGCCCGCACCGCCGATTTCAAGGAATTGATCCACGATGTCGCCATGCACATCGCCGCCAGCGATCCCAAGTACATTCGCAAGGAAGATGTGTCGCCGGAAGCCTTCGAGAAAGAAAAGGACATCTATCGCGCACAGGCCGCCGCTTCGGGCAAGCCGGCGAATGTGGTGGAAAAGATCGTCGAAGGCAAGATGAGCAAGTATTACGAAGAAGTTTGCCTCTACGAGCAGCCTTTTATCAAGGAACAGACCATGAGCGTGTCGCAGTTGATCGCTATTAAGGTCGGCAAACTGGGCGAGAACATCGCCGTGCGCCGCTTTGCGCGCTTCAAGGTGGGTGACCCGAATGTCACCATCGCTTCCACCAAGCAACAGGAACCGCAACCCGAAGAGGCGAAATAAACATTCGCAGTTTCAGTAAGGAAGAGGGCACGGCTCCGGCCGTGCTTTTTTCTTGGCTGAAGGTTTTTTGCAGCCAAACCAGCACGAACCTTAATGGTCTTTGGAATTTGGCTTTGGTCCGCGCTTTCAATACGAGCGCTCAACATTTCCTTTGTGGAACCGTTCTGGCTGTAAACTTGAAACTTGAGACTGTAAACTGTTCTTATGACTCCTGTATTCAAACGTATCTTGCTGAAACTTTCCGGAGAAGCGCTGGCGGCCGGCCAGGGTTTTGGGGTTGATCCGGTCCGAGTCCACGAAATCGCCGCGGAAATTCAGGAAGTCCACGCCCTGGGCGTGCAGGTCGCAATCGTCGTCGGCGGCGGCAATTTCTTCCGTGGAGTCGCCATGCAGGCGCGCGATATGGACCGCGCCGCGGCCGATTATATGGGCATGCTGGCCACCACCATCAATGCCCTGGCGCTGCAGGACGCCTTGGAGAAGCGGGGTGTCTTTACCCGCGTTATGTCGGCCATCGAAATGAAGGAAGTGGCCGAGCCGTTCATTCGCCGCCGGGCCATTCGCCACCTGGAAAAGAAGCGCGTCGTCATCTTCGCCGCCGGCACCGGCAGCCCCTATTTTTCCACCGATACCGCCGCCTCTCTGCGCGCCATCGAAATCCACGCCGATGTCATTATGAAAGCCACCAAAGTGGACGGCATCTATGATGCCGACCCCATGCTGGTCAAAGATGCCAAGCGCTTCGTACAGATCAGTTACATGGACGTATTGCAGAAGGGGCTCAAGGTCATGGATGCCACCGCGATCAGTTTGTGCCGCGAGAACAACACCCCGATCGTGATATTCGACCTCAATACCGCCGGCAATATCCGCCGCGTAGTGCTGGGTGAGCAGGTGGGCTCGCTGGTAAGCGCGTGACAACAGCGGCACAAAGCGACAGGCGATAAGTGGCAAGCTGGACCCCGGTCGTGGATTCCCTCCCGCCGGGGTTTTGTGGAACGCGGGCGTTGCGGGCGCAATCTTCCGGCTACCGCTTCTCGATGATCCTCATCATCTCCTGCGGAGACATCGCCAATACCACGGCTCCAATTCCGGCCAATGCTTCCAGTACCCGGCCGGTTTCTTCCTGGCCCAGGCCGGCCGCGTCGGCCACCTGCGGCAGCGTGCGCAGGCCGTTGGTTGCGCGAAACACTTTCGCCACAGCCGGCTCGGTCTCACGCACGCGAACCTGACCGTCCGGTGTTCTGGCAAACAGCAAGGTGACCGGCTGGCGCAAATCTTCGTTGCCGTCCCGCCCCGCTTCAAGCCGCTCGATCAATTTCGGAAGGTTCCAGGCAAAGTTCATGCAGACGGCGCTGACGCCGCGGCGCGGCCGGTTGGTTGGCGGCCCTTCCGTCGTGGTGGCCGCTTGTAGAAACCAGCCCCGTTCATAGTTCAGCAGCTCACGCCACCAGGCGCCCGCCACCCTCGGCGGAGCCTGCCGGGCTTGTACTTCCGCCAGCTTGGGTACCGGGTCGAGATGAATCACGGTCAACTCACCGATCCTCCGGGCGCAATCGAAACTTCCTGGGACGGAGTCGTGCACAACCGCCAGAAACTCCGGCGTATCGGCCACCGCTTCGGCAACGCATCCCAGCGGTTGCGAAAAAGGCCGCGAATATCGAAAACACGCCGCCAGTTGCTCCCGATAAAACTCGCAGACGGATGTCAGTGGATTCTCAGACAATGCACTCATTCCCTTGTAGATGCGTAGTTCCTCGGTTTTGCATCAAAAACAGCCGTTGGTCACCGGCCTTTGGCCGGGCAAGCCTGCGGCTCTGGCCGATGGCCGAAGGCCGGCAGCCGACGGCTACCTGAGGAGATTTTCCCGGCCAAAGCTGCAACCGCGGATCAAGAAAAGTTCTCCAACCTGAATTCCGGCTGTCTGATGGCAACTCCATTTGTTTATAATCGCCTATTCGTTGCGGCTCGGACGCCAACCATTGCTGGCGTCCCGCCAATTCTAATCAAGAGGCAATCCATGACTCAGATAAGCTTGGCTTCCATCCCGGCCCTCAAAGACGCATTCGCTCAACTCCGTGGCCGCATGGAGAAGGCAGTGGAAGACTTCCGGAATGAGCTTGCGGCTATGCGCACCGGCCGGGCCAATGTACACATGCTCGACGGAGTGCACGTGGATGCATACGGTTCACAGATGCCGCTGAGCCAGGTGGCCACCGTACACGCCGCCGAAGCGCAATTGATCACCGTACAGCCCTGGGACATCTCCCTGCTGAGTGCCGTCGAAAAGGCGATCCGTTCCTCCGATCTCGGATTGAACCCGATGAACGACGGCAAGCTGATTCGCGTACCCGTCCCCGCACTGACGGAAGAACGGCGTAAGGATATGGTCAAGCATCTGCATAAGGTGCTCGAAGAACATCGCACCGCCATCCGCAACATCCGCCGCGACGGCCTTGACCTGGTCAAGAAGGCCACCAAGGACAAGAAGATCACCGAAGACGACGAGCGCAACGGCTTGGATTCTCTCCAGAAGCTCACCGACGACGAAATCAAACAGATGGAAGAGATGGCTAAGACGAAAGAAAAAGAAGTGATGCAGGTGTGAACTGTGAAACGGGTTATCCATGCCGCCTGCCCGCACGATTGTCCGGATGCCTGTGGCGTTCTGATTACCGTCGAGGATGGCCGGGCGACTAGAATCCAGGGCGATCCCGCGCACCCGGTAACCCGCGGATTTCTATGCGCCAAGGTGGCCAAATACCTGGATCGCGTCTATTCCCCCCAGCGCGTGCTTTATCCTTTGCGCCGAATCGCGCCCAAGGGACCGGCGTCTGCCGCCGGCGAGTCGGCGTGCTTCCAGCGAATCTCCTGGGATGAGGCTTTGGATACCATAGCCATCCGCTTCCGCCAGATCGTCAGCGAATTCGGAGGCGAGGCGATTCTTCCATACTCCTACGGCGGAACCTTGGCGGCGCTTAGCAATGCCTCGATGGACTGCCGTTTCTTTGCCCGCCTGGGAGCATCGCAACTGGACCGCACGATTTGCTCCGAAGCCGGAGGCGAAGGGCTGAAATCGGTGCTCGGAGTAAAGCTGGGAACCGAACCGGAGCAATTCCGCCACGCGCGCCTGATCATCGCCTGGGGCGCCAATATTCACGGTAATAACGTCCACCTATGGCCGTTTATCGAAGAGGCCCGGCATCAGGGCCCCAAACTGGTGGTCATCGATCCTTATCGTACGCGCACGGCCGCGTGCGCCGACTGGTATTTGCCAATCAATCCTGGCACCGACGTGGCTCTGGCCCTCGGCCTGATGCACGTCATCATTGACGAGAAGCTTTACGACGCCGATTATGTGGCGCGGTACACTCTGGGCTTCGATGCCCTCCGGGAGCGGGTTCGCGAGTATCCTCCCGAGCGGGTGGCCCGGTGGACGGGAATTGCAGCCGGCGACATCCTCCGCCTCGCCCGCGAATACGCGACCGCGCGGCCGGCGGCGATCCGCGTGAACTACGGCGTGCAACGCTGTGAGAACGGCGGTATGGCGGTACGGGCCATTGCCATGCTGCCCTGCATTACCGGCTCCTGGAAGGAAGTTGGCGGCGGATTACAGCTTTCCACCAGCGGCGCCTTTCGCATCAACCGGGCCGCGCTCACGCGCGAAGATATGCAACCGGCTACGCGGCACATCAATATGGTGGAACTCGGCCGGGTGCTGAATGAATTGCAGGAACCGCCGATCAAAGCGCTCTTCGTGTACAACTCGAATCCGGCGGCAGTGGCGCCCAACCATTTGGCAGTGGTGCGCGGCTTGTCGCGCCCCGATTTGTTTACGGTGGTGCACGAGCAGTTTCTTACCGACACTTGCGATTACGCCGACATCGTTCTGCCGGCTACAACCTTCTTCGAACACAAGGATTTGCAGGCGGCATACGGCCACTATTACTTGCAGGCCTCGAATCAGGCCATTCAACCTCTGGGTGAGGCTCGCTGCAATGTGGAAATGTTCCGCTCGCTGGCCTTGCGTATGGGCTTCGACGACAGCTGCTTTCAAGAGTCGGTCGATGAACTTATCGACTCCGCACTGGCCGTGGACCATCCCTGGCTCGCGGGCATTACCCGGGAGCGGCTGGAAAAGGAAGGCCACATCAGGCTCAACCTTATAGAAAGCCCTGGGCCGCCGGTCGCCGGCCGTCGGCCAGCAACCCTGGCGCCTTCGAAAGGCGATGGCTTTCAGCCCTTCTTGCCCTTCGCCGAGGGAGGGTTCCCTACCGCCAGCGGCAAGGCGGAACTGTACAGCCAGAGACTGAAGCAGATGGGCATGGATCCGGCGGCCACATTTATTCCACCTGTGGAATCGCGTCATGCAGACGGTCGCCGGCAAAACGGATCGGCGCTTCTGGCCGGCGAACAACGGCCAACGTCCGATGACGCTTCCGTGAACTACCCACTCGAATTTCTGCCGCGCAAATGCGACAACTTCCTGAATTCCACCTTTACCAACCAGCCCACTCTGCAAGCGATGGAAGAGCGCGATCTATTGGAAATCAGCGCTGCGGATGCGGCCGCGCGCGGCATTGGCGAGGGCGATCCGGTACGCGTATTCAACGACCGGGGAGAACTTTATTTACGGGCGCGAGTGGTTGGAGCCGTCCAGCCCGGCGTGGTGGCGGCCCGCCTGAATTGGGCCAAACTGTCTGCCAACGGCACGAATATAAACCTGCTCACTTCCGAGCGCCTTACCGATCTCGGCGGCGGCCCGACCTTCTATTCTGTACTGGTGGAAGTGGAACCAGCGAGCCAGTCGCCGTCCATAAGCGGGCTCGGGCCGGCCGGTGATGCTGTCTAAGATGATCACAACTATTTTCTTTGATGTTGGCGGCACCTTGATCCATCCGGACATGTCGCGCCTGATGGCCCCGCTGCTGGCTCGCGTTAAACCCGGCGCTTCTCACCTGCTTGCGGCAGAGCGAGCCGCTAAATGCCCGTCCCAGGGCATTGGCAATCCCCTCGACGGCGCGGATGCCACCTCCGGCGAACTGGGTTCGCACGCCGGGCCCGTCAATCATGGATACTGGCAGGATTTTTTCGCGGCGCTTTTGGGCGCGATGGGCTGCGGCCAGGAGCTGCTGCCCGAGTTGACCCGCCGCGCCGGCGACTCCGCCTACTGGTCCCTGGTCGATCCCGCAGCCGTTTCCACGCTGGAGCAGCTGCGGCGGCAGTATCGCCTGGCAGTCATCAGCAACGCCGACGGTCATATTGATCGCGTTTTGCAACGCGGCGGACTGGAAGGCTTCTTTGAAGCGCTCGTGGACTCGGGTTGCGTTGGTTTTGAAAAGCCGGATCCGCGAATTTTTCAGTCCGGGCTGGAGCGGCTGCAGGCGCGCCCGGAACAGAGTCTTTACGTTGGCGATATTTATGCCATCGACTACCAGGGGGCGTGCCAGGCCGGCATGCAGGCTGTTTTGGTGGATCCCAATGGCGTCTATCGGGATTGGGAGGTGGCCCGGGTTGCCTCTTTGCGCGAGTTGCCAACGTGGGTGGCAAGCCGGAACGAGTAAGCCTCAAGCGCCAGGCTGGAGCTGCCATTTCCGTCTCTGCCCCGGGCCGAACACCCACGACAGACCCGGAGGATAGCAAAGGAACCAGCCGCAGATTAAGGCTGATAGGCGCGGACCGAATCCAGCACCGCACTTCCTGTTTGTTTCTGATCTGCGTTCATCCGCGTTCATCGGCGGCTATGGGTTTTTGCCCGCTATTCCTCTGTCTCCGTGGCAGGTGTTTTCCAGCGCATCCGGCCTGCTGCTTGTGGCTTGCGTCTCGATGCGGTTGTTCCCCCCAATTTGCGTTGCTGCTCCTGTATAATCTCGTTTTCTGCCACTTTAGATGTGTTGAGGTTGCGTGATTTCTGACGAATTGAAGGAAGGTTCTGTGGGATGGCGTAGGACTGGTCTGTCTTGCGCAGGAGTTGTGCGCTCCTGCAAGGCTGTGCTGCTGTTGGCAGTACTATTCGCCGGCGCGGCCCTGGCATTCGGACAGGAAAACGTCATCTCTAAGATCGACATTCGCGGAAACCGGCGCATTCCGGCAGAAAGCATCCGCGCCCGCCTGTTTACCCGGGAAGGCGATGTCTACGACCCATCGGCCATCGAGCGCGATTTCAACTCCTTGTGGAACACCGGTTACTTCGACGATCTGCGCTTTGAGCGCGAGGAGACGGCGAAAGGGTGGATCATCCACATCTATGTGCGGGAAAAGCCGACGATCCGCGAAATTCACTATGACGGTCTCAATGCCGTTTCGCAGTCGGACTTGCTGGATCGATTCAAGGAGCGCAAGGTCGGCCTTTCGCAGGAATCCCAGTATGATCCCACCAAAGTGAAGAAGGCGGAAGTCGTGATCAAAGAGCTGTTGGCCGAGCACGGCCACCAGTTTGCAACCGTCCGTACCGAGGTTCACCCGATTCCCCCGGCGGCGGTCGGCATCACCTTCGTCATCAAGGAAGGTCCCAAGGTCAAAGTCGGCAACATCCGCTTTGAAGGCAACCAGTCCGTAAAGTCCAGCTACCTGCGCTATTCCATGAAAAACCTGCGGCCCATTGGCGTGCCGCATTCGATCTTTCTGGAAAATATATTTTCCCGGACCTACGACGCCACTAAGCTGAGCGAAGACGCGGAACGCGTGCGCATGGCCTACCAGCAAAAGGGCTACTTCAAAGCGCTGGTCGAAGACCCGAAGACCCAGATGCGGGACTATAAGCCCGGATTTATTCATGTTCCGTTGATCCAAAAGCCCGGAAAGCGCGTGGACATCACCCTGCCGGTGAGTGAAGGCGACCGTTATCACCTGGCGGCAATCGTCTTTACCGGCAACAAGGCCATCACCAACACCAAGGCCCTGCGCAACGTGTTTGCCATGAAGGATGGCGACCTCTTCAACACCGAGTTAGTGCGCAAAGGACTGGACGACCTGCGCAAGGCCTATGGAACGCTCGGCTACATCAATTTCACTCCCGTTCCCGACACCAAGATCGATGAAGACAAAAAGTTGATCACTTTGACGATCGATCTGGATGAGGGCAAGCCGTTTTATGTGCGCCGCATCGAGTTCGTCGGCAACACCACCACGCGCGACAAGGTAATCCGCCGCGAACTGGCGCTCGAAGAAGGCCAGATTTACAACAGCCGCTTGTGGGAGATGAGTCTGCTCCGCTTGAATCAGCTCGGCTATTTCGAGCAGCTCAAGCCTGAGGATGCCACCGACAAGAAACTCAATGAGCAGGACGGCACCGTAGACCTCACGCTCAAGGTCAAGGAAAAGGGCAAGAACTCGATCGGCCTTACGGGCGGCGTCAGCGGTCTTTCCGGCGCGTTTATCGGAATCAATTACGAGACCAACAACTTCCTGGGCCAGGGCGAAACTTTGAGCGTCTCGGCCAACGTCGGCAATGTGCAGCGCAACATCACCTTCGGATTTACTCAGCCCTATGCCTTCGACCGGCCGCTGCAACTGGGCTTCTCGGTGTATTACAGCAAATACAATTACAACCAGGCCAAGCAGGAACAACTGCTGTCGAACGAAAAGCTGAACCTGCCGCAAGCCGTGCTGAATGAGTTACTGAACTACACCCAGTCGAGCACCGGCTTCACCACTTCGGCCAGCTATCCCTTGCACTCCCGCACCTCATTCAAGCGCGTCGGTCTGGCCTATAATCTGGACAATACCTCCCTGCAGTCTTTCAGCACCGCGACGACGAATTATTTTGAACTGCTGAACTTCCGCTCGGTTTCCGGCCCCAGCGCCTTGAACGGCATCATCACCAGCAAGGTAACGCCCAGCTTCGTCAGCAACACCATCAGCAGCCCCGTACACCCGCATGCCGGCCAGAGCTTGTCGCTCTCCACCGACGTCGCCGGTTTGGGCGGGAACGTAAAGATGATCCGGCCGGTGATCGAATATAAGCGCTTTGTGCCCATGAAGATCTTCAAGCCGCTGAGCACCAAGAATCAATCGGTCGGCAAGCAGACCCTGGGTTTCCGCGTACAAAGCTCCTTTGTGACCGGTTATGACGGAGTGGGCTCACCGCCGTTCCAGCGCTTCTATCTGGGCGGTGACAATGACCTGCGCGGCTTTGATGTGCGCTCGGTCACTCCTTATGGATTTATCACCACCAGCACCAATGCTGCCGGCAATACACCGGTGCCGTTGGTCAATCCGGATGACCCCTGCATCGCGGCCGGCTCCTTTCCCTCGGGATGCCGCGGGGTGCCTTTGGACCCAACGAATCCCCGCCGCGGGAACATTCAGATCCCCCTCGCCGTGCAGCAGTTGACCTCGGTGGGCGGCGACAGCAGCTTGATTGCGAACCTTGAATATCGCATTCCTATCGCCGGACCAGTCACCCTGGCCATCTTCGATGATTTCGGCTTGAATGGCGTTTTGCGGCCCTCTCAATTGGAGATCAGCCCCTCGGATTCCGCCAGCTTGAGCGGCTCTTTCGGCTGTCCGAATTACACCATCAGTGGCTGCACGGGCGGTCAAACAGTGATGTTTCCCAAAGAGTTGAAGGTGGTTCCGGG
>CAZUCM010000076.1:0-10528 GCA_964619235.1 uncultured Terriglobales bacterium | reverse complement strand
CGTGCGCACTCTGGCCGCCGAAGGCGTTCTGGCTGTACCGGGAACCGGATTTGGCCGGGCCGGCTATATCCGCCTCTCCTTGACCATTCCGCTCGAACAGATCAAGCGTTCGATCCCCGGCTTCGCACGCGCCTGGAACTTGACCATAAAAGAACCCAAAAACCCTGTGTCCTCCGTGTCCTCTGTGGCGAGGTCATCCGAAAACAAATCTTGACAAGCGAGTCAGCATTCGATTAAATCGGCCTCACAGTTCCAGCTCAGGAATGGGGTTTCCCGCCAGGATGCCGTAGAACCGCTCTTGCTGGTTTAGCCAAGCGCGCGTGCGGTTGGGCCGTGGTGGAATATTCGTGTTTTTCCGGACAGCTGGGTTGAATTTGCCTGCCGGCAGAGGGTAGGCAGGTTTGTTTTTCAATGTATTAGAGTTGGCGCATCCGCGTATCAGGAGAGAGACATATGAGTCCTGTGGCATCCGACACTCGGCCTGCCGGCCAGGCAGCCGCCGGCACCCAGTTTCAAGCCCAACAGACCGTCTGGGACGGGATTGCGGCCACCCCGCAGTTTCGGCGCCTCATGACCGCCAAAAAGAAGTTCATCATTCCCGTATTCATCTTCTTTCTGGCGTACTACTTTGCCCTGCCGCTGCTGGCCGGGTATGCTCCCGGATTCATGTCCGTCAAGGTCGTTGGAGGAATGAGCCGGGCGTATGTGTTTGCGCTCTCCCAGTTCTTCGTGGCCTGGGCCATTGCCTGGCGGTACGTCCGGGCAGCCGGCAAGTTCGACAAAATGGCGAATGATATTGCCGCGCAAGCCGAAGCCCGGAAGGGGGAAAAGTAGCCATGTCAATCTCGGTAAAGTTCTTTCTGGTATTTATTGCGATTACCTTGGCGATTACCTACTGGGCGTCCAAGCGATCCAGCGGTTCGACGGCATATTTTGCCGCCGGACGCCGCATTGCCGGCTGGCAGAACGGGATCGCCATAGCCGGCGATTTCATGAGTGCCGCATCCTTTCTGGGCATTGTGGGCTTGATCTCGTTGTTTGGTTTCGATGGCTTCGTCTATTCGGTGGGTGGCTTTCTGGCCTTCGTGACGGTTCTTCTGGTCGTCGCCGAACCGTTGCGGAATTCGGGCAAGTTCACCATGGCCGATGTGCTGGCTTACCGTCATCAAGCCCGGCCGGTAAGAAGCATGGCCGCCGTCAGCACCCTGGTGATCGCTACCTTCTACATGATCGCCCAGATGGTAGGCGCGGGCGCCCTGATGACGCTTCTGCTGAAAAACACGGGCGTCACCTATCGCGAGGCGGTGATTTGTGTGGGCATTCTGATGATTGTTTATGTGGTGTTCGGCGGAATGCTGGCCACCACCTGGGTGCAAATCATCAAAGCTGTCCTGCTGATGGGAAGCACCACCGTGTTGAGTTTGCTGGTGCTGCGCCATTTTCACTTCAATATTCCGGCCTTTTTTGACGCGGTTTCGCACGTGACGTCGCACCCGAAGGGCCAGCAGGTGGTAAGGGACTTTATGCAGCCGGGACTGCGTTATAAGCCTCCGTTCGGTCCCTGGGACCTCATTTCTCTCGGGCTTTCGGGGCTGTTTGGCACCTCGGGACTGCCCCACATCCTGGTGCGGTTTTATACCGTCCCCGACGCCAAGACCGCCCGCAACAGCGTCGTGTGGGCCATGGTGGTCATTGGCGTCTTCTACATCATGACCTCGATTTTGGGGTTTGGCGCGGCTTCCATCCTCGGCCCCGATTACATCATGACGCACGGCGGCGGGAACATGAGCGCCCCCTTGTTGTCCCAGTTCATGGGCGGCGAGATTTTCTTTGCCTTCGTTTCGGCGGTCGCATTCGCCACTATTCTGGCGGTGGTTGCGGGACTGACGATCAGCGCCTCCACTTGTTTCGCTCACGATTTCTGGACCAATGTGATTCATAAGGGCGTCGAGCGCAAGCATGGAGAAACCGTGCTGGTCGCCCGGATCGCGGCCTTCGTCGTGGGCGGTGTCTCCATCCTGATTGCCATCCTGCTGGGGCCCACGGCAAATGTGGGCGTACTGGCAACGCTGGCCATGGCCGTGGGGGCTTCGGCCAACCTGCCGGTCATCGTCTTCTCACTATTCTGGCGGCGGTTTAATACCTCGGGCGCGCTGGCCGGCCTCGGTGTGGGGTTGGTGGCTTCCATCGGATTAATTCTGGTAAGTCCCACTTTCATGGCGCTGGACCCGCCGGGTGTGGCTGCCGCCGCCCGCCACTTGTTCCAACACAAACCAATGTTTCCTCTGGAATATCCCAGTTTGGTCAGTATTCCGCTGGGATTCCTGGGAGCGTATCTGGGAACGGTGCTGAGTAAAGACACCCGTTCCGCGGCGAAGTACAGCGAACTGCTGGTTCGGTCCAATACCGGACTCGGTGCGGAACAGGCAATTTCGGAGACGGCCTGAACCGTTTTTTCAAGTGAAGCAGTGGTAGGGCACAGTAACGAACTTGCAACGATGCGTTCATCGAGGCCCGGCTGCAAAGCCGGGCCTTTTGCATGCATTAGCGGACTTACTATTCACTGAAAAGTCACTTGCCAGAACTCCCGCAGCAGTACATACTTCGCTGGCGTGCATATTTCGTCCTTTTTTACCCCTTAACATGACCCAGGTGCACGCTGCCGCCGTCCTCAGCCTTGCGGGACACGGGCGGGCGACCGGAATTGAGGCCTGCCATTAGGCGCGACTCCGTTGGAGTCAGAGCAGTTTGCGAGGCATGCATTCCGGGCCCATTCTTTCCATTTCATAGAATCCAGCGTTGGCACAGTCGCCACTGGGAGGGTGTCATGAAGATCCAAAGTCTGCGGGCAACGATCAAGCCGTTCTTTTTCCCGGGAACATTTGCATTCCTGGCTTTGTTTCTATTCGCTTCCTACACCTTACCTTTAGCTGGGCAGACGGTTATCCTTCCTGCGGTTAATAATCGCGTGGGAACCGTCGACGAGAGCAATCTGCAAGTTCTCCATGGCCAGGTCCATCCGTTGGCGCGGGCGGAATTCGACCAGGGAGTGGTGGATGACAGCTTGCCGGTCGAGCATTTGATAGTAGTACTCCAACCTAGCCCTGAGCAGGATGCGGCGGCGGCGGTGCTGGTTGATCAGTTGCACAATCGAAATTCGTCGCAGTTTCATAAGTGGATGACCCCGGAAGCTTTTGGCAAGCATTTCGGGCCCAGCGACGCTGATCTGCAGAAGCTGACGAATTGGCTCCAATCCAAAGGCTTCACCATCGAGGATGTCCCGCCGGGACGTACACACCTTGTTATTTCCGGTACCGCGGGACAATTGCGGAAAGCTTTTCACACTGAATTGCATCACCTGAACGTAAATGGCGAACAGCATATCGCCGTGTTGAACGATCCCCAGATTCCGGCGGCGCTGGCCCCCGTCATAGCGGGATTGCGGCAGCTTCATGATTGGAAGGCTAAGCCGCTCTACCATCCGATTGGCGCCTTCAGGCGCGACAGCCAGAACGGCGGGTGGCACAGGGTTTCCGGCCCGGAATCGGTGCCGGAACTGACGACCACGGACGGCGGATCTACCTATTACGAGGTTGGTCCGCAGGACTGGTACACAATTTATAACAGCAGCCCCCTGTATCAGGCGGGGATCACCGGAGCGGGAAGTACCATCGCGGTACTGGAAGAAACCGAGGTGGTAAATCAGGCCGATGTAACCAGTTTCAGATCTCAGTTCGGGCTACCGGCCTACCCGGGAACTCCCAATGGCACGCAGGGCGGAGTCAACTGGATTTACGGTCCGGGCAACGGATGCTCGGCGCCTCCACGGCCCACCTCGACGGATGAAGAAAGCGAAGCACTGCTGGATGTCGAATGGGCGGGCGCGGTCGCTCCTCAAGCCATTGTGGACTTTGTCGCATGCACATCGACCGGAAGCGGCATAGGCTCGTACGGTACGGATCTGGCGGCATCCTATGTCGCCAATTATCTGTACTCCACCGTTGTGGCTACCAGTCTCAGCTACGGCGAATGTGAGCTGCAGGCTGGGTCCGGTACAGCCTATTATGGCCGCTTGTGGCAGCAACTTTCCGCCGAAGGTATCACGGCAGTCGTATCTGCCGGAGATGCCGGCTCGCTGGGCTGTGACCAGAACGCCGAGTACGCGTCGAACAACCTGTCCACCAACGCACTGTCCAGCTCGATCTACAACATCTCCGCCGGTGGCACCGACTTCAGCGACGCCTACCAGACCAGGGACTATGCGACCCAGAGTGCCCGCACCTGGTGGAGCGGCAGCAACGGCGCAGGTTACGGTTCAGCCTTATCCTATGTTCCGGAAATCGCCTGGGAAGGATTTTGCTCGAGTCCACTCTTTGCCAGCTACCTGGAGGCAACCGGGAACTCAACTTTCGGAACCAATTATTCTCCCCTGGCAATTTGCAACAGCACCCAAGCCGGAACCAGCTATGAGGACCTGGTAGCTCCGCAGGGCGGCAGTGGCGGAATCAGCCTGTACAACCTCATTCCCAGCTGGCAGGGTGGAGTTTACGGAATCGGAAATACGGCTACTTCCACCACCTATCGCAATGAGCCCGACCTCTCGTTTTTTGCCTCCAATGGCCGGTGGGGACACTTTCTCCCGTACTGCCAATCGGATACCGGCGAGATATGCAATTTTTCATCGGGCACGGACGCTGCCTCGCTCGGCGCCGGTGGAACTTCTTTTGTCGCCCCGCAAATCGCCGGACTGATGGCGCTGGTCAATCAGCAGACCGGTTCCCGCCAGGGGCTTGCGAATTACACCTTGTACAACCTGGCCTCAGCCGAGTACGGCACTCCGGGCAACCCCAATAGCGCCAACCTGTCCAGTTGTTCCGGTTCCGCAAACGGTGCGGAGGTTGGCACCACGTGTATTTTCCGCGACGTAGCCGGTGACACTCCGAGTCTTCAAGGGGGCACGATCACCAGTGACATCGTGCAGCCATGTTTAAACTCTGCCGTCACAAACTGCTACGATCCCGGCAGCCAGACCTATGGCCTGAGCGCCGTTGGCAGCCACTCATCCACCTTGGCTTATCAAACGGCTCCCGGTTATGACCTGGCCACCGGATTGGGCAGCGTCAACGTATACAACCTGGTCATGGAGTGGAACACCGCGGCCACCTTTGCCTCAACGACTTCGCTCTCGGCCAGCCCGCTTGAAATCATAAGTCCAATCGCCACTGTCAACCTGACCGCGACGGTGGCAGCCACGGGCCGTGGCGGACAAGTCGCACCGGTAGGGACCGTCTCCTTCTATATCGGCAGCACCAGTGGCACGTTGCTGGGCACAACGAACCTTAGTTCCACCTGCAGCGGCGCCGCCGGCAACACAATCTGCACTGCGACGGCTGCCTTGGCCGTGCAGGGATCGCAACTGAATTCCGGATCCAACAACATCATCGCCTACTTTGCCGGCGACGGCGCCAACGATGCGCCTTCCACCTCTTCGGCCGTCGCTGTCGCCTATGCGCTGGGAGCCGATCTGACCATCAGCAAGAGCCACGTTGGCAACTTTATGCAGGGACAGTCGGGAGCGGCCTACACTCTCGCCGTAAGCAATATCGGCGGAGCCGCCAGCAGCGGCGCCGTGACGGTGACCGATACCCTGCCCACCGGACTGACGGCGACGGCGATCAGCGGCACCGGATGGTCTTGCACCCTGGGCACTCTTTCCTGCACCCGTTCGGATGTGCTGAACTCGCTCAGTAACTATCCGCCGGTTACGCTGACGGTTACTGTCGCCGGCAATGCCCCCGCTACCGTCACCAATACGGCCACGGTTTCCGGGGGAGGCGATGCCAACTCCGCCAACAACACTGCCAGTGATGCAACCACCATTTTGTTGGCGGGACCTGATCTCACCATCACGAAGAGCCACGTTGGCAACTTTGTCCAGGGGCAGACGGGAAGTTACACCCTTGCCGTCGGCAATGTGGGAGGAACCGCCAGCAGCGGCGCCGTAACGGTGACCGATACCTTGCCGGCCGGGCTCACCGCCGTGGCGATCGGCGGGACGGGCTGGTCCTGCACGCTTAGCCCGTTGAGTTGCACGCGCTCGGACGCCGTCAATTCGTTGAACAATTACCCGCCAATCACGCTGACGGTCAGCGTGGCAAGCACTGCGCCCAATTCGGTGACCAATACGGCCACCGTCGCCGGAGGGGGGGACGTTAACACCGCTAATAACAGCGCCAGCGATACAACGACAATCCTGACACCGGTGGAGGGCACAATCATCACCACCTGGGCGGGCAATGGGCTGGCAGGGTACACCGGCGATGGCGGCCAGGCGATCAATGCCGAACTGGATGGTCCAGAGGGAACGGCGGCAGATGCAGCCGGAAATGTGTACTTTGCCGATACGGATAACAACTGCATTCGCAAGGTGGCGGCGGCGACCGGCGTGATCACGACCGTAGCGGGTACCGGAGCTGCCGGCTACAGCGGCGACGGTGGTCCGGCTACGAGTGCCGACCTGTATCAACCGAACAGCGTGGTTGTGGATGCGGCCGGAAACCTGCTCATCGCGGACACAATGAACAACCGCATTCGCAAAGTGAATGCGGCAACCGGAATCATCACTACGGTGGCTGGCAGCGGAAGTTATGGTTACGCCGGCGATGGCGGGGCCGCCACCAGCGCCTCGATCTCCCTCCCCCAGGGATTGGCGGTGGATGAGGTTGGAAATATTTATTTTTCAGATACGGCCAACCAGCGCGTGCGCGTGGTGAGTGCGGCGACCGGCCTGATCACCACCTTCGCGGGCAATGCCAGTTGCAGCGTCATTTCGAGAAACACATGTTCCGGCGGGGACGGCGGGCCGGCTGTCGACGCCGAACTCTCCTATCCTCTCGAACTGGCGGTGGATGGTGCAGGCAACCTGTACATAGACGATTGGGGCAATAACCTCATCCGCAAGGTTAATGCGGCAACCGGGATCATCACCACCGCGGCGGGCATTGGGGTGAACTCTGGCGGTTATGGCGGTTATGCCGGCGATGGCGGTCTCGCGACCAGCGCACTTCTGAATTTCCCTACCGGTATCGCGTTGGATCCGGACGGGAACCTGTACATCGCCGACCAGGAAAATAATCGTATTCGGGCGGTGAACGGCGCGACCGGAATCATCAACACCGTCGCGGGCGACGGGCTGGCGGGCAGCAGCGGCGACGGTGGTCCGGCGACCAGCGCCGAGTTGAGCTCTCCTACGGGCGTATCCGTGGATGTAACCGGGAACTTGTATATCGGCGATTGGGCCAATAACCGCATCCGCAAGGTCGTGGCGTTGAGTGGCTCAAGATTCACCACGACAACCACGCTCACGGCAAGTGCCGGTACCGCGGCGCCGGCTTCTGCGGTGACCTTAGCGGCCAAAGTGACAGCGTCAAGCGGCCTGACCCCCGGGGGCTATGTTGTATTCAGTGACACAACCGGTCCCATCGGCTCGGCCGAATTGGACAACACCGGGGCCACCCAGCTCACGACCTCGAGCCTGGCCATCGGCTCCCATTCGATTACGGCACTCTATAGCGGAGACTCGAGTGACCTGGCCAGCACTTCCGCGTCCCTGCCCGTGGTCATTTCGGGCAACGCTCCGGCTCCCGTCCTTATTTCGATATCGCCCTCCAGTGCCTATGCCGGGGGCAGCGCCTTTGCATTGACGGTGAGCGGATCGGATTTTGTCAGTACTTCGACGGTGATGTGGAATGGCAGCAGCCGCCCGACGATATTTGCCGGCAGCACGCAGCTGGTAGCGGCAATTCCGGCGTCGGACATCGCCGCGGCAGGAAGCGCTGAAATTACAGTCAGCACTCCTGCGCCGGGTGGCGGGCTCTCCAGTGAATTATCCTTCGCCATTCAGGGCACTGCTTTGATCAAGACGGTGGCCGGCAACGGGTTCGCCGCTTACAGCGGTGATGGCGGCTTGGCCACGGCTGCCGAAATTTACTATCCGGGAGGAGTCGCCGCGGACTCAGCCGGCAATTTTTACATTGCGGACACAGACAACAACCGCATTCGCAAGGTAAGTGCGGCGACCGGGGTAATCACTACGGTCGCGGGCAATGGGACACCGGGTTATAGCGGTGACGGCGGTCTTGCCGTGAATGCCCAATTGTACTGGCCTATCGCGGTTAAGGTAGACGCGGCCGGGAATTTGTATATTACGGATTTCCACAGCAACCGCATTCGCAAAGTCACTGCAGCGACCGGAGTGATCACAACGGTTGCGGGCAACGGCGCTGCAGGCTACAACGGCGATGGAGGCCTGGCCACCAACGCTGATCTGAATAGCCCTGTATATACGGCAGTGGACGCAGCCGGCAACTTGTATATTGCCGACCGGGATAACTACCGCATTCGTAAAGTGAGCGCAACCACGGGAGTGATCACGACGGTCGCGGGCAACGGAAGTCCCGGGACGATCGGTGACGGCGGTCCAGCCACCTCTGCCGAGCTGTATTTCCCTGAAGGAGTGGCGGTCGACGCAGCCGGCAATCTGTACATCGACGAGGAAGATTCCCGTGTCCGGGAAGTGAATGCGATAACCGGGGTGATCAAGACCGTTGCCGGTGGGGGAAATGCGGGGTTGGGTGACGGCGGTCCGGCCACCTCTGCCGAGTTGAATCGCCCCATTGGCATAGTGGTGGATACCTCCGGGAACCTGTACATCTCGGATTTTAACGACAATCGCATCCGTTTCGTTAACGCGGCGTCTGGACTGATCAGCACGGTTGCGGGGAACGGAGGCGAGGGCTATAGCGGCGACGGCGGTCCGGCCATCACTGCGGAATTGTACGCCCCGCCAGACGTTGCAATCGATGCGGCCAGAAACATTTACATCGCGGACATGTACAACCAACGCATCCGTGAGGTATCGGGCACTGTCAGCAGCGCTCCGGCGCCGGTTCTGACCTCAGTATCGCCGTCCGGCGTTTATGCCGGAGCTGGCGCCTTCACCTTGACTGTGAATGGTTCGCAGTTCGTAAGCACATCGACGGTCCTGTGGAACGGCGGCGCCCGCACTACAACTTATCTCAGCAGCACACAGTTGCAGGCGGCAATTACGGCGGCCGATGTTGCCTCAGTGGGAACGGCCACGATTACCGTGAGTACCCCTGCTCCGGGTGGCGGTGTCTCCAGCGGGCTGAACTTCAGCATTCAGGCTCCACCAGCCCCGGCGCTGACATCATTGATACCAAACAGTGCCTATGCCGGAAGCCCTGCTTTCTCATTGACATTGAATGGATCGAATTTTGTCGGAAGCTCGACCGTCCTGTGGAATGGCAGCGCCCGCACTACAACTTATCTCAGCAGCACACAGTTGCAGGCGGCAATTACGGCGGCCGATATCGCCGCGGCGGGAACGGCCACGATTACAGTCAGCACTCCCGCCCCGGGTGGTGGCGTTTCCAACGGGCTGACTTTCACGATCCAGCCTCCTCCAGCTCCGGTCCTGACGTCATTAGCGCCCTCCAGTGCCTTTGCCGGGGGCGCTGCGTTTGGATTGACGGTGAATGGATCGAATTTTGTCGGCACCTCGACCGTCCTGTGGAACGGCAGCAGCCGCTCTACAATCTTCGTTAGCAGCACACAGTTGCAAGCGACAATTACGGCGGCCGACATCGCCACTGCTGGGACAGCTACGGTTGCCGTGAGTACTCCTGCTCCGGGTGGCGGCATCTCTAACGGGTTGGCGTTCACTATCGCTATTCAGACGGCTGCAACTATTAGCACTGTCGCCGGCGATGGAATCGAGGGTTACGGCGGCGACGGGGGTGCGGCCGTCGCGGCCGAGCTCTATGACCCTGACGCAACGGCAGTGGATGCCTCCGGCAACATGTACATTGTTGATGCCGGTAACAATCGCATTCGCAAGGTAAGCGCCGCAACTGGACTCATCGCCACGATAGCCGGCAACGGAAGCTCGGGCTTCGGCGGAGATGGTGGCCCCGCTACGAGTGCGGAGTTTGACGCACCGAGCGGACTGGCGTTGGATTCGGCGGGAAACTTATACGTCGCGGACACAAACAACTATCGCATTCGGAAGATCAACGCAAGCACCGGCATCATAACGACAGTCGTGGGCGGTGGCTCCGGAGGCGATGGCGGCCCGGCGGCGAATGCCCAGCTATCCTTCCCGTTGGGAGTGGCCATAGATGCGGCCGGAAATCTTTACATTTCGGACTATACCCGCGTTCGCAAGGTCACCGCGGCGACCGGCGTGATCTCGACGGTGGCAGGCAACGGAACCTTAGGGTACAGCGGCGACGGCGGTTTGGCCACGAGCGCGGAAGTGTATATTCCCTATGGCGTGGCTATCGATGTTTCGGGAAATCTATTCATTGCTGATTGGCTGAACAATCGCGTTCGTAAAGTGACGGCCTCCACTGGAATCATCACCACGGTGGCCGGCAACGGAATCGCCGGATACAGCGGCGATGGCGGCTTGGCCACGGCGGCAGAGCTCTCCTCTTCGGTCTACGGA
>CAZUCM010000075.1:0-10671 GCA_964619235.1 uncultured Terriglobales bacterium | reverse complement strand
TCGCCGGCATGTGGTTCCAGGATCTGTTCAATTACGACTTCCGCCGCACCGAACAGTGCATTATTCCCTACGCCACGCAGGAGGGCGAGATCAGCTTTTGCGCGTATAACACCGGTGTGGGATGGCGCAACATTGTGGAGAAGATGCACATGACCGCATCCCTCACCAAGTGGTACGAAGAGCATGGCCGGCACGAGATTTTTGCCGGCGGCAAGCAGGTGGCCCTGCCGCCTACCCAGCTGCAGCGCATTCAGCTCAAACAAGAGCTGATTACAACCGAAGAACAACACGACTTAGATGAGCTGGGAATCGCCAAAACCGCGCGGGCGGAGAAGATTCGCGCGCGCGACGCCAAACTGCGGACCGAATCGATGAAAGCCCAGACGGAGCACGACGAAATGGAGCGGCTGTACCGCCAGATGGTGCTCGGCGAAAAACAGCCGGAAGGGAATTTCGTGCCGCTGGCTACCCTGGCTCCGGCGAAACCCGGATCATTCACCACGGAGGACACTGAGGACACCGAGGAAAAACTGGTAATCGGTAAGTGAGTGATTGCCGGAGATCTTGAGACAACACACGATCTCCGGCCCGAGCGAGATTGCGACCCGTTTCCGCCAATGACCTGCAAGCGAAGGCCAAGGATGGCCTTCGCTTGTTTGGCTGCTGATTTCTGCCGTTCACCGCTTGATACCTGCCATTGGGTTTTTTTTTGACGCCACCCGGGGGCCACCGGGTAACATTAACCTATCAAAGGCCTAACCCCAGGGTTTGTGAGTAGTTAGAAATAGTGCGGCCGTGCCGCATCGAGGAGAAAGCAATTGAGTACACCGACGTTTTCACCGGCGGAAGAGCTGGAGGATGTAACACCGGAAGCGCCTCGTCCACAATATGCGGAGACCAAGCGGCCCGGGTTCCACAGTAAGCAGCCGGCAACAACCCTGTCGGGTTCGCCCATCGAGCCGATTCGCACCGGCTTGCCGAAGTTTACTCAATCGTTATGCCCGGAGTGCACGAGCCTGATCGAGGCGCGCCTTTTCGAAGAGGATGGCAAGGTGTGGATGGAAAAAACCTGCCAGGAGCACGGCTACTTCCGCGATCTTTACTACGGCGATGTAAAACTCTATCGCAAGATGGAGGAGTGGCATTTCGGCGACGGCGTAGGCTTGTCCAACCCGGCGGTGACCGATGCGACGCGCTGTCCCAGCCAATGCGGACTTTGCTCCATGCACGCCTCGCATACGGGCCTGGCCAATATCGATTTGACCAACCGCTGCAATCTGACCTGCCCTGTCTGTTTTGCCAACGCCAATCAGGCGGGCACGCTGTATGAGCCTAGTTTTGCCGACGTAAGGCGCATGCTGCAGGCGCTGCGTAACGAACGGCCGGTGGCGGGACGCGTGGTGCAATTCTCGGGCGGCGAGCCGACCATCTATCCTCGTTTTCTCGATGCCTGCCGATTGGCGAAAGAGATGGGCTTTACTCATATCCAGGCGGCTACCAACGGCATCATGCTGGCGGATCTCGAGTTTGCCGAGCAGGCCAAGGACGCCGGGCTGACGACGTTGTACCTCCAGTTCGACGGCTGCAATGATTCCGTGTACCTGAAAACGCGCGGCGAAGCCCTGCTCGAGAAAAAGATGCGAGTAGTGGAAAACTGCCGCAAAACGGGAATGAAGATCGTACTGGTGCCCACCATCGTACGCGGAATCAATGACGATCAGATCGGCGAGATTGTCTGTACGGCGGTCGACAATGCGGACGTGATCAGCGCCATCACCTTCCAGCCGGTGGCCTTCACCGGGCGGCTGAACCGCAATGAACTGGCTGCCAAGCGCTTTACCCAGTCTGACGTTGCCCATCAGGTGGCCGAGCAGAGCGGGTTCACGGATGCTTACAGCGACTGGTTCCCCCTGGCTTGCGTGACTCCATTTTCGATGCTGATCTCGGCATTGAAGGGCGAGCAGACGGTGCACCTGAGCTGCCATCCGCATTGCTCACTGGGTACCTACCTGTTCGTGGACGAAGCCACGCGCACCGCGATTCCCATCACCCGTTTCGTGGATGTGGGCGCCATGCTGCAGGATATTTATGAGCTGGCCCAGAAAGCGGAAAGGTCCACCTTCCAGCTGTGGAACAAGATCAAGGTGTGGACGAAGCTGCAAAAGCATTTCCATCCGGAGTTCGCGCCGCCGGGCCTGGACTTCCAGAAGTTCATCCAGACCCTGCAGGGCTTTACCGATAAGAAGCTGGGACGCAACGGCATGGACGGCACCTATACCTATCGCGCCATCCTGGTAAGCGCCATGCATTTCATGGATTCCTATAACTACGATGTGGAACGCGTGAAGCGTTGCGTGATTCACTACGCCGCGCCCAACGGCTTACTGTATCCGTTCTGCGCGTATAACAGCGGTCCGTGCTTCCGCGATCACATCGAAAAAAAATATTCGATTCCGTTCGAGAAGCAGTTCGACATCATGCAGATTGAACCGGCGAAGGTTTAGGCATTTCACCCCAGAGCTCCCGGCCTGCCTGCCGGCGGGTCGAGGGTTCTGGGGTGAAACAGCCGGTTTTTCCCCGCCTTTTTTGGCCCGCGACCGCGGGTCAGTTCATCGACCCTCAACCGGCTTTCCACTCGGCCACCTCTTCTCCGGCGCGGAACATAGGGGCTTGAGTATCCTGCAGAGCAGCTGCGATCTGAACGTTGATGTCCGCAATCTCCGCGCGTGCCCAGCCCACACTGGAGACGGCAATCATTCCATCCGGGGAGACCAGAAATATGGTGGGCACGTTGGTTAGGCCGTAGGCGTTCGATACCGGATAGCTAGAGGCGTCGTCCAAGGCCACGGGAAAGGTGATTCCGAATTCCCGCTGGAAAGCCTCGGTGTCCTTTTTGCCATTCTGCGAAATGCCGATGACGGTGACCGGCTTTCCGGCATATCCCTGGTGCAGGCGCTCAAGAAATGGAAACGCATACTGGCATACAGGACAGGAAACTTTGAAGAAGGCCAGCACCACCGGCCCTTTCCGCAAGGCCTGTGCCAGCGAGAACTTCCGCCCATCCAGGGTCGGCAATGTGATATCCGGCGCATGTCCGCCGGCCTTTAGAGCAGGCATGGGGTTCCTCCTGGGAATTTAAATTTCGCATCAACTCATGCTTTCAGCGATCAGCGGTCAGCTTACAGCCAGCGGTGCGGTTGGCTGAGAATCAAGGCTGATTACATACAGCATAAATTACCAAACTAAAGCTCAAATGATCTGTGCGCGTTTCAAGATTTTGCGTGCCAGGCCGGTTAGCGGCAGCCTGGCGGCGCGGCTGGCGGAGAACCATTCGCCGGGGCAATCGGCAGGCATTGGCATGGGCAGCACGGTCACCAGGTAATCGGTGTCCATAATGGCATGGCGCAAGGTGAAAGATTCCCCGGTAAATTCCCCGGAATTGTTGGACAACGTCGCCGAAGGTTTCTTGGTGTCTAAACGGTAAACGTGGAGCGTGGAACGTGACACGCGTTTTCCGGCGGGGGACGGGAGATGGGGGACGGCAACTGCAGGCAACTCCCACATTCCAGGCATCACCGTTTCCTTGGGGCCTCGTTGCGAAAGCCGGACGCGATCATTTTGGGTGAATAGCCCATAAGCCGCAACTTCCTGGCGGCGGCTGGCCGGGACGCTAGCGGCCGGCGGGGCGCATTTACTGGCGCACCATCTGCCTGCCGGGCACTCGCCGCACAGCGGCGTACGCGGGATACACACCAGGGCGCCCAGTTCCATCATGGCCTGATTGAAGTCGCCGGGCTGCCGCCGGCTGAGCAGCCGGCCGGCCCATGCCCAAATGTCGTCAGGCCGGGCGCCGAGCAGGCGTTCCATGACCCGCTCGACGTTTCCGTCCACAACCGCACAAGGCTGGTCGAAACAAATGCTGGCAATGGCGGCTGCGGTATAGCGTCCAATTCCCGGCAAGGTGAGCCACTCCGCGGCGGTAACCGGAAATCGTCCTTTCCGTTGTCCCGCGATCTGCCGGGCTGCGGCGTGCATCATGCGTGCCCGCCGGTAATACCCCAGGCCGCTCCATGCTGCAAGTACGGTGGCCGGCCGGGCTTTGGCCAGGGATTGCACGTCCGGGAAGCGCTTGAGGAAGCGCGCATAGTGATCGAGCACGGCGGCCACGCGCGTTTGCTGGAGCATGATTTCCGAAATCCAGACCCGATAGGGATCGCGGTCGATGCGCCAGGGCAGGGAGCGGTGGTGGCGGTCGAACCATTGCAGCAAAGCGCTCCGGAATCTGCTGCGGGAGTGGGCGTCCAACAAGGCCGCTGGCGGTAGAGATGGCATACAGGTATTATCGGGGGCGGCGGTGGCTTTGCAACGGGCATTTCGGCCAGCGTGACTCCGGTAACATTGGCGCACCTGCCGGGCCGTGATACTCTGCCCGGACAGGCGAAGGTTCCCCGCAAACGATGGCATTATTCCATCAACGCGTTGATTTGGCCGGCTGTGCCTCTCAGGTTCCGCTGCGCTCGTATA
Source organism: uncultured Terriglobales bacterium (assembly GCA_964619235.1). Taxonomy (GTDB): domain Bacteria; phylum Acidobacteriota; class Terriglobia; order Terriglobales; family Acidobacteriaceae; genus CAZUCM01. The sequence continues at coordinate 6,147 of CAZUCM010000075.1, read as the reverse complement.
CCCCGGCGCTGGTTCTGGAAGACCTGCTGACCGGCGTGGATAACCTGCGCCACGACGTCTTTCTCAGTCCCAAATTTCTGCAGGTGGCCAGTGCCCACATTGGCCGCCTCATCGCCCAGTATGGCGACGTGAAAGATCTGTGTGCCGAGGATAAGTCAGGGGCTCGTCCGCCTTCGGTCCTGTTGCCGCCCTCCAAACAAGCGGCCCTCGGCCAGCCGATGGAATTCAAAGATGCGCTGCTGGATCTGCACACGGCGGCGCTGAACCGGGCGAAGGCGGAAGGGAATCTCTCGCTGGAGACCCTTTGCCGCCTGGCGGCGCTCAAGTTCCTGCGCAACGAATTGAATGTGCAGTTTGCGGTGGCGCTGGAACGATGCCGCACCCGGCTGAAATCCTGCGAAGGTCCGCAGCAGACCAGTCCTCAACCCTTCATCGAAATGCGCGACCGGATCGCGCACTTCCAGGTGGCCCGCAAGACCATTCTGCGGAAGGTGGGAGATGACTTGTTCGCCAGCTTGCGCGACCTGGAGAAGACCGCGCTGGCGCGCATGCGCCGTTCGCTGTTCGGTCCGGCCGAGGAAGACTATGAGTTGTTTATGAACCGGCTGGTGTTCACCGAGGACGGCCGCGACGACTTCGTGAAAGCCGAGCACTATGTGATGCTGGGCAATTATGAGCGCGATCCGGATCGCATTGCCCCGATCGAACAGATTGCGGCGGCATTCCTGCGTTCTCTGGGATATGCGGCGGTGAACCCGGCGGATACCGATGGATTGCTGAACGAACCGGAAAATGCGCAAGTTCTATTCGCCGGAGGAGAGCCGGAAACGCCCATGTCCAAGGCCGTGCTGATGGCCTGGGTGAAGCGCTTGCTGGACGAAGACGTTCTGGCGCACGTGCTCGCAGCCTATGAGACGGCGCCGCTGTTGGCCGAGTATTCGCCGCCCATCAATCCTCAGCAGCTCAAGCAAGCCCTGATTTTTGGCGCGGAACTCAAGCGCGTGGAAGCACTGCTGAAGGAACATGGCAAGACGTCTTCGGTCAATTTGCGCGCTGCCGCCCGCCGGGTGGAGCCCCGGAACGTGGCCGAGTGCGCGAAAGTGGCGGCCCGCTTTCTCCGGGATTTTATGCGCTATCACCGCGATCTGCGCCGGCTGGAGGCCTTGAACTCGCTGCTCGACACGGTGAATCTGATTACCACCGACAAGTTGCGCGAGCTTTCGGCGATCAATCACACGCTATACGAATTCCTGCTGGCGGAAGAGCAGAAGCCGGCGGAGCCGAAGATCGTGCACCACGTGATTCTGAAGGCCGACATCCGCGATTCCACGGCGTTGACGCGCACCTTATATGAGCGCGGCCTGAATCCGGCCTCCTATTTCAGCCTGAACTTCTACGAGCCGGTGAATAAGCTGCTGCCGAAATACGCGGCGCAAAAGCTGTTTCTGGAAGGCGATGCTCTGATTCTGGCGCTCTTCGAGCGCGAAGGCGAGCCGGAACTGGGCGTCGGGCGGACGTGTGTGCTGGCCAAGGAGATTATCGAAATCGTACGCGGCTACAATGAGCAGTCGCAAAAGGCGGGACTGCCGACGCTGGAGCTGGGTATCGGCATTTCCTACCAGGATACCGCGCCCATGTACCTGATGGATGGCACCACGCCCGTCATGATTTCGCCGGCCTTAAACGCCAGTGACCGGCTTTCGTCCTGCAGCAAGAGCGCGCGGCGGCTTTGCGCCGGCGTGGAGACGGTGTTCAACGTCTTTGCCTTCCAGACCATTGACGATGCCGACACGGCCGGCCAGCCGGAAGAGTTTCTGATCCGTTACAACATTGGCGGCATTGTGATGGATGAGGCGGCATACCAGAAGTTGCAGCAGGAGATTTCTCTCGCCTCCCGCGACCTGTCGCTGCCGACCTTGTGGGATGAAGGCAACGTGCGGATTTGTACCGGCACCGTGCCGGTGGCTCCCGGAATCGTTCATAAACTGGCGGTGCGGGAGGCGCGCGTGCCTCACATCGACGCCCGCGAGTTCGCTCTGAAGCATTGGACCGATCGCAAGTATTACGAGGTATGCACCAATTCCAGCGTGTACGAATTTCTGGAAGCTAAGGATGGCGGGGCATAAAAACGTTCCCGGCTAGTGGTGTCCCAATACTGGGTGCGGTTTGTATGGTTCAGCCAGAAACTTCAAATCTTCCGCCGTAAGCTTTACGTCGACACCTTTTGCCGTATCCTCCAGTTGTTCCATCTTACTGGCGCCGATGATGGGCGCGGTCATGCCGGGCTGGTGCAACAGCCAGGCCAGAGCTAATTGGGCATTGGAGACGGACTTCTGCCTGGCAAGTTCCGTGAGGCGATCCACGACGGCGAAATCGTCGTCCTGATAATAAAGTTTGTGGGCGAAATCGTCGGTCTTGGCGCGCAGACTATCGCCGTGGTCCTGGCGGCGATGGGTGCCCATGAGGAAACCACGCGCCAATGGGCTCCAGGGCAGCAGGCCGATTCCTTCGGCGCGGCAAAGCGGAATCATCTCGCGCTCTTCTTCCCGGTAGACCAGGTTGTAATGATCCTGCATGGTGACAAAGCGGGTCAGGCCCAGGCGGCCGGCCGTGTATAACATTCGGGCAAATTGCCATGCGTACATGGAGGACGCGCCGAGATAGCGGGCTTTGCCGGCCTTGACCACGTCGTGCAATGCCTCCAGCGTCTCTTCGATGGGAGTTTCAGGATCGAAACGATGAATCTGGTAGAGATCGACGTAATCGGTTCCCAGGCGGCGCAGGCTGTTGTCGATGGAGTGCAGGATGTGTTTGCGGGAAAGGCCGCGCTGGTTGAGGTCATCGCCCATCGGGGAAAAGACCTTCGTGGCGATGACTACCCGCTCCCGGGATACGCCGAAATCCTTGAGTGCCCGTCCCAATATGTTTTCGCTCTCGCCCAGCGAATACATGTCCGCGGTATCGAAAAAGTTGATCCCCAGCTTCAGGGCGCGCTCGATGAACGGACGGCTGGCCGCTTCGTCCAGCACCCACGGCCGCCACTTTGGCGTGCCGTAAGTCATCATGCCTAAAGCGATGCGCGAAACTTTTAGTCCGGTGTTGCCGAGTCGTGTGTATTGCATGGTTCCGTCCTCAGAACCGAATAGTGTAATGCAGAAAAGTTGACAGTTTACAGCTCACAGCCGGCAGCCCGCCGCTGAGATCCGGGTTTGGGCTGGAGCTTGGCGTTCTCCCGTCGTTGGATTCGCTTTGCTGCTCGCCGACTCCCCAAAGATGGAATGAAAAACTGGAAATGGCCTGCCGGGCAGGTGACGGCTGACGCTTTATCTTTGCCCCACATCCTTCATGTACTGTTCCAGGGTTACGAACTGGTATCCCTTCGCTTTCAGTTCCGGGATTAACGTTTCCAGGGTCGCCACTGTGGTCGACAGTTCGTGGAGCGTCAGGATGTGGGTGTACACGCCCTGCTTTTCGCGAGCGCTAATCTGGCGCATCAGGGAATCGGCCAGCGAAGGCTTGGGGCAGTGCACTGGATTTGTGCCGGCGCAAAGATAATCCTGGGAGTTCACGTCGCGCAGGGCCGCCGGCTTGTCCGAGGAGATGCTCATCACCGTATAGCCCCGGCTTTCCAGCTGCTTCTGCAGTTCCGGCCACATGATCCAATCGGGTGGCCGCAGGTATCTGGGCTGCGAATTGGTCAACCCCTTGATCATGGCGGCGCCATGGTCGACATCGCCGATTGCCCAGGCCTCGCCATGCTGTTTCGCCGCCAGGCGCAACTGAATGTGACTGTAGGTGTGGTTCTCAATCTCGTGGCCGCGCTTCAGCACCATGAGGGCGGCATCCCGGCAGGTGACTCCAATGTTGGGCTCGCGCCGGTCGCCGAAGCTCTTCGGCGTCAATCGCCAGCCCATGACGAAGAACGTCGCTTTCACATTGTTGTGATCGAGCAGGTCGAGCAGTCCCGGCCGTACCTGCGGCGTTTTGGTTCCCAGCAATACATACGGGCGCGGACCATCGTCGAAGGTGAGGGCAATGAGCTTCTTGTCGGCGGCAAAACCCGCCGCGCAGAGCGTCAAGAGCAAACAGCAGAGAACCAGAAAGCGCTTCATAGCGCCATTGTAGGTGGATGGACCGGCTTTAAGTATTAGCAGTTTCTCTTATTCTCGAAGGTCCGTCTGGCTGGCAGGGGGCGTGGCTTCTTGAAACCTTTCAGATTTTACCGGAAACTGGAGGTTGAAGATCTTATGACGCTAATTGATCTCTTCCAGACGGCCATGATCGCCCGGCGCCGCAGCACCGGGTTTACGGCCACGCTGCGGCATCTCGGGGCATTCGGACTGTTCTGGTTGGCGGTCTTGGACAGTACACCCTTGCCGACCTTCGGCGGTCCCGATATTTTGACCGCCATCCTGTCCGCTACGCACCGCAATCCCTGGTATGAATACGCAATCGTGGCTACCGCAGGGTCGGTAGTGGGTGCCTATTTGACCTACCGGATGGCTCGCCGTGCGGGCGCCGCCTATCTCAATAAGTTTGGGCGCGGCCGGGTGAAAGGGCTCATGAAATTGTTCCAACAGCACGGTACGAGCACTCTGGCGACTTCCACCGCCGTGCCTTTCCCTTTTCCAACGGGCGTGTTGTTTGCCGTAGCCGGCGTTTCCGGCTACGATTTGCGGACCTTTCTAATCGTGGTGACGCTTTGCCGGGCGGCGCGATATTCGCTGATCGCCATTCTGGCGGACCACTATGGACGCCACTTTGTTCGCCTCGTGCGGCATCCTGACCGGTATTGGGGTTGGCTGCTGTTGATTGCCGCCATCGTAGCCGGCTTGATTGCCGCGGGAATTCTGGTGAATCGCAAAATCCAGGCGGCGAATGAGGTGGATGACGGCCGCGAGTTGGCGACCAGTCCCAATGGAGGATAGCCGGATTTCGCCTGTTATAATTTGTATTTACGGTTCGACAGGGAATTTCCCAGGGAATCTATCCCCGAAGGAACTCTATCTTCATGAGTCTTAAGCGATTCTGTTTGCCGGTGACAGTGGCCTTGATAGTAATGGCCGGTCTGGTTGCGTCTGTGCAGGCTCAGGATACTTCCATGCTAAAGCCGCCGCCGGGCGCAAAGGTCGCGCTGGTGGTATTTGAGGACCTGCAGTGCCCCCTGTGCGCCAGGGATTACCCGTTGCTTCAGGCGGCCGCCCGCACTTATAAGATTCCGCTGGTGCGGTACGATTTTCCGCTGGCTATGCACTCATGGTCGTTCGAAGCCGCCATCTGGGGACATTACTTCGACAGCAAATCGAGGAAACTGGGGGATGATTTTCGCGGCTTTATCTTCCAGCATCAGATGGAGATCGTTCCCGAGAACTTGAGGTCCTACGTGGATAAATTCGCCGCGGAGCAAAAGATCGTTGCGCCATTTGTCGCCGATCCTCAAGGAAAGTTCAAGGCGGAGGTGGAGGCCGACCAGGCGCTGGGGAACCGTGTCCCGATCAAACACACGCCTACGATTTACGTGGTAAGCCGCAATAGTTCCGGGCCCGCATTCGTTGAAGTGGAGGATGCAGCTCAGTTGTACCAGACGATTGACGCCGTGAAGGCGGAAGTGCGGTAAGCCCTGGCCGGGGTTGGCGAATCCGGTTCCGGTGGGCAAACCAGACCAAAAAGGGTTAGTATTGGGCAAACCAGAATCAGGCAGGGCATGTTGGTGCGAGAACCTGCAACGGGTGAACGTAACATGGACGCTACGACCAGGGCCGCTTCGTCACGCGAACGCATTTTGCAATCTGGCAAACACCTCTTTTCTTCCCGTGGGTTCGAAAATACCAGTACCATCATGATCGCCCGGGCCGCCGGAACCAGTGAATCACAACTGGTGAAGCATTTTGGCAGCAAGGACGGATTGCTGGAAGCCATTTTCGATCAAGGCTGGGCTTTGCTGGGCGACGTATTCCATAGCAGTGCCAAAGCAAGTACCGGGCCGCAGCGGCTCATGGAGATGCTGCAAAAGGTATGGCAAGGGCTGGAACGCGACCCTGAAACCAAAGAATTGATGCTGCTCGAGTCCCGCCGTATTCGCAAGCATGGTCAGGTCGTCCTGGTGACCCGCAGCTTCATCGAATTCACGGCCAGCCTGGATGCCCT
>CAZUCM010000074.1:0-10706 GCA_964619235.1 uncultured Terriglobales bacterium | reverse complement strand
TATCGGCAGGTATGGCGGAATGTTGGAAGTAATGCCGAAACGGTGCGCGTACTCGATGACCCGGTGGATGCCGACGCGTTCCGCCAGCTTGAGCGCCGGAATGTTGCGCGACTCCGCCAGGGCGTGGCGCAGCGTTATGTTCCCTTCATAGCGGCCGTCATAATTGTGCGGGCTGTAAGGGCCGGAGGCGGTCATGAAGGTGACCGGCGCATCCAGGATCTGGTCGTCGGGGCTGGCGCCGTTATCGATGGCTGCCGTATAAACATAGGGTTTGAACGACGAGCCCACCTGCCGCAGCGCCTGCGAGGCACGATTGAACTTCGAGATTTCGAAGTCGCGTCCACCAATCATGGCCCGGATGTCGCCGGTACTGTTGTCCACCGCCAGCAGCGCCGCCTGCGCGCCCGAGTCCTGCTCCAGCGAGACTCGCGCATGCCCGTCGGGCGGCAAGGCCAGCACCTTCACATACACTAGATCTCCGGCAACCAGCAGATCGGCGGGCGTAACCTTTTTCGGCTTGATCCATGCCGTCTCCGCGGGACCAATCACGGCGTCATAGCGGCCCAACTTCAGGACTGCCGTGCCGCCCGCGCCAAATCCGGTAACCAGCGCGTGCAGGTACCGGCCGGGCGCAATCGGATCGTTCCAGTCCGGGTGCTGGTAGGATTCCAGCTTCTGTCCTTCGGCAATCACATTCGGCAGCGAACCGTGCCATCCGTGACGGCGCTCGTAAGCCGCCAGGCCGTCCTGCACCGCCTGATTCGCCGCTGCCTGCAAATCCATGTCCAGCGAGGTATATACGCGCAACCCTGCTTCGTGAACCTCGTCGCTTCCGTACTTTTTTTCCAGATATTGCCGGACATCCTCGACGAAATAGGGCGCCAGATAATTCGGCGAGCCCTGCACCTGAAGTTCGATGGGCGATTCCTTGGCCAGCGCCGCCGCTTCGGCGTTGATCTTGCCATCCTCCAACATCGAGTTGATCACCAGGTTACGGCGATGCAAAGCCCGTTCCGGGCTGTTGATCGGCGAATAATACGTTGGCGCCTTCGGCAGTCCCGCCAGCAACGCCGCTTCCGGCAGTGTCAGTTCCCTGGCGTGCTTGCTGAAATAAAACTCGGCGCCCGCCTCGAAGCCATACACTCCGTGGCCCAGAAAAATCTGGTTGCAGTACATGGTAAAAATCTGCGGCTTGGTGAACCGCCGCTCAATCTGGATCGACAGCATGATTTCCTGTATTTTGCGGCGGAAATTGCGGTCGGGACTGAGAAACAGATTGCGCGAAAGCTGCATGGTCAGGGTGGAGGCGCCTTGCGCCTTGCTGCCGCTGCTCAGGTCGCGCCAGGCTGCGCCCGCGATGCGCCACGGACTCACCCCCCAGTGCTTTTCGAAATCCTTGTCTTCGGTGGAGAGGATGGCGTCGCGCAACACCTTGGGAAAATCGTCGTACACGGCAATCACCCGCCGTTGCAGCGCAAAAGAGCCGATGACGCGGCCCTTGATGTCGTAGAGCTCCGTCGTCGTGGCCGGCCGGTAGTTTTCCAGATCGCTTACTTCCGGCAAATCGGTGGAATAGACCACCAGCAGACCGGCAAAGGTCCCGGCCAAAGCCGCCAGCAGCACCAGCACGCTAAACAGCAAACGCCCGACCAGCTTACCGGAGATGTGCGGCCGCCCGGCGCGGACCGGCTCTGTGAGAACGGAAGACATCGGAAAACTGTGCTCAGAATAGCAGAAGAGACGTCGCCCGTCGGTCGTCTGCCGCCCCCAGGCGGAAAACCGGGGACGGGAGACGGCAAACGTTTTCTTCCTTATTACTGCTTCTTGACCAGCGGATTACCCATTTGCGGTGCGGATGCCGGTGTCGCGCCGGCCGCCGACTGTGAGGCCGCCGGACCCTTATCGCCCGTTTTCAACACATCGATAGCACGATGGAGTTGCTCGTCGGGACCGGCCTTCTTGTCCTTCTTTAAGGGCTCCTTCGAACTCGAGCCTTCGTCTTCCGGAGCCACATAATCGTCTTCATTGTCGGCCACCAGAACGTTGGGCGTAATCCCCACATCCTGAATCGACTTGCCGCTGGGCGAGTAATACTTGGCCACCGAGAGAATCAGCGCGGATCCATCTTCCATCTCGATCGTCTTCTGCACGGAGCCAATGCCGAAAGTTTTATCGCCGATGACATCGCCGCGTGCGTTTTCCATAATCGCCGCCGCCACAATCTCGGCGGCTCCGCCTGTGCCATGATTCACCAATACCACCAGGGGCAGTTTGGTGATCGCCTTGGCGGCATCGGCGTTAAAATTCTGGCGCGGATACTTCTGGCCCTGCAGATAGGCGATGGTTCCATGGTCCAGGAACAGGTTGGCCGTCGCCACACCTTCGTCTTCGTCGCCCTCGGAAACGTCGCGCAGGTCCAGAATCAACTTCTTGTCGCCCGCCTTCTGGGCCGCTTTGATCTGGTTGGCAATGTCCTGACTCTTGCCCTTGGTAAGCGCCTCCACCGTAATGTCGCCAATGCCGTCTTCCAGATTCTTTTCCGCAGCCGGAGGAATCGGCGTGATGGCGCGCACAATGGTCGCTTTCACCGGTTCCGCGCGCCGGGCGCGCACCACCGACACTTCGATGGACGAGCCCGGCTGTCCATCCAGCACCGATTGAATTTCGGCCAGCGACATATCGCGCGAGCTCTTGCCCGCAATCGATTCCAGGATGTCGCCATCTTCCAGGTTGGCTTTATCGGCAGGTCCACCGGGAAGCACCGACACCACGGCAGCGTACCCGAAACGTTTGGACACCGTCGCACCGATGCCTGCCTTCCCCTGATTCTTATTGGCTTTGAATTCCTTATATTCCGCGGCCGTCAGGTAACTGGAGTTGGCATCCAGCGATTCCAGCAAGCCATGCAGCGCCCCGTCGGTCACCGCCGTCATGTTGGGCTCTTCGACGTATTCGCTGCGAATGCGCGACAGCACCTCGGAATAAACCTCGATATGGCGGTATGCGCCGTCGCCGGTTGACGCTTTCACTCCCAACCCGCCAATGATGGAAAACAGGACCAGGGCCAGGGAAACGCTGAGAATGGTAATCTTTGCGATCTTTGACATGTAACTTCTTTAAGGGGAATTGGCGTGGGCGCCCGGCGATTTCGATCGTGCCTTGCCCGGATGTCCGGCCAGTATCCTGATTATACCGGAATAACAGCTTTCCAATCAGGCACGCCGACCTTCGCCCGCCTTCCATTATCCGCGGAATTAGATGCGGCACCCAAGTCGTTGGCTGTTGGTCTTTGGTTGTTGGTTCTTGGCGTATGGCTGTTGGCCGGACCTCGCAAACCTCACTTCTGGTATGGGCCCTGCTGCATGGCAACGGGAAACGGGTTCAACTGGCCGACGACCTTATGATTGCCAATATGCAATCGCCCGCTTTAGAATCAAAGTGGTGGGGCGTTTGGTAAGTCCTGTCCGCCCCGCTTTCTCCCACACCGTGGCGGTGTAGCTCAGGTGGTTAGAGCGACGGTCTCATAATCCGTAGGTCGTAGGTTCGAGTCCTACCGCCGCCACCAGATTTGTTTTATCCCTTTTTAACGTCGCTAAGCAGCGACGGTCTGGCTTTTTTTGACGGGAGAACTGCGTTCTCCCTGGGCCGTAGGTCGTAGGTTCGAGTCCTACCGCCGCCACCAGAAGAACGTTCCACGCTAAAAGGCGCCCTAACTCCTAAATCCCACCTTCTGCGTTTTTGGCCTGTTGCTTATTGCTTGTTGCTTATTACTGCCTTTGATGTCCCGGCCTGCCGTGGACGGCCAACGGCCAAGACCTTATGGGAGCTGGTGAGTCCTGGCGACCGCGGCGCCGGTGAACTTTTCGGGCGGGAACAGACTGGCCTCGCTTCCTTCCACTGAACCCGCCAAGGCAAGCAAGATAAGCAAGGCAAGCAAGGTGAGCATTGCTTGCCTTCCTTACCCAGAATCGCTTTCGGGAAGACACCGATGCCAGGCGGCACCCCTCTTTTTGGAGAGCACTTTCAATCGCGCCTTGCCATTCATCTTCCGCTCAACGCCTCCTCAGGTTGCGTGCATACCAGCAAACATTCGCAACCGTGCCCATCGTGCACCCGGCCGGAGACGAAGTCAAGATTGTGGAAACAGGTTTTTTGCGGTAGCTAGCAGCTAGCGTTTAGTAGCTATGACATCATTTGCGAAGACGCAAACAAGAACATTGAATTGGGAACGGCATGGGCCGTGGGCCTGCGGCTGCCCGACTGTCGCGAGTGCTGGAAATGCCACGCCTGCGGCCGGGGATGGACGAAACAGAGGACGGTGATCCGAGTGAAACGCCGTAGAAGATCGCTCCGTTCAGGCTGCCCCTCGCTGTTAGCGCTCTCGCTGTTTTCTTGCCGCGGCTCTGACGCCTACTGTATTATTTTTCCGATTAGTCTCACATCACAATTTCATCTCCGAGGAGCCCATATGAGGAAGCATTTGGCAGTGGTGGGTCTCATTTTGTTTTTTGCGGGCAGCGCGCTGGCGCAGCGGTTTGATGCCGAACTGCATTTATCACAGCTGAAAAATACGACGGAAATGCAACAGGGGGCGGGCGGCAAGTTCGCCTATCATCTGAATAAGAATTTTGCCCTGGAGGCGATTCTGAACTTTTTTCCGGAAAACAACGGTTATGTAACCAGCACGTCCTCGGTACGAGCCGGACGCGAACTGCAAGGTCTGTTCGGTTTAAAGGCACGTCTGATAGGAACCGACCGGTTCACTTTTTCGGCCAAGCTGCGGCCGGGCTTTGTGACGTTCGGGAAGGTGATCACGCCGTATGAGGTGTCGCAACTCGTAAATCTGCCGTGTCCACCGGGGGAGAGCAGTTGCAGCAACGTGCAATTTGCGAACAGCATTCAGTATGCATCTTCCGGGCGGCAGACCGGGTTCGCCTTCGATTACGGTGGCGTGCTGGACGTAACCACCAGCAAGCATACGTTTCTGTCGCTGGAGTTTGGCGCGACGACCGTCCACTTCCCGGAAATCAACCCCAGCATTCCGCGCAGCGCGGCAGATCTCCCTTCGACCCTTGTTTCGAGCCCCAGTGCAGTGGCTCGGACTACCAATAATCTGCAGCTGAACACCGGATTTGGATTCCGGTTCTAATCAACACGGTTAGAATCGAAAATTCGTAGCAAGGGGACCCCATTTAGTGGCCACAACGCGGGGGGCGTACGATTCCGCGGGGCTGAAGTCCGCAAGACTTCTGCTGTCCCTGGAGGACTTGCCCCTCATCTTTACTTACCCCGAATTCCGGTGCAGGTGTGCGTCACCTGAGCGCCGCGCACCCGCAAGACGGTTCAAGTTCGAGTCCAGCCGCCGCCAGGAGAACGTTCCTCGTTTGGCATTTGAGGTCCCCCTCCCGCATTGCGGGATCCGGAGTTCGCCCTTTCTCGTCACTCAGTTTTCAGCCAGGCCGGCACGGGCTTTCGTTGTAATCAAAGTTTCATATCACAATCCGCCCCACGGCCCTATAATCATGGCCATAAATTCCAAGGTGTCAGGAAGGTAGTCGTGAACGCTGGATCGTCTGCTCTTGCCCGGCGGTTGCCGGCTCTATTCATACTGTTGGCTTTCTTTTCCGCCCTTGCCGGTTGTGGGGGAGGCGGCTCCTCCGCCAATCAAGGGCCGCCACGAACGGTTCAAGGCACGAGCCTGGTCACCTATGTCACCGATTCCGGCGTGCAAACCGTTCCGAACGACACCACAAAATTTACGATCGCCGCGCTGGTTCCCGACGGCTCCGGCGGTTACACGACGATTCCGGGGACGGGCTCACCCACTGGTAGCTTTACTATTCCCAATGTACCGGCAGGCAATTATTTACTGCAGTACGGCTGCTGCGTCTATTTCTCTACGAACTCGAGCAGCCCCGACACCGGGTGGAGCCAACTGGGCCGCGCGAATCGCGAATCGCCCACCCAGCCCTCCGAGGTGACGCTCGCGATCAGTGGCGCCAATCCATTTCAGTCAACCGATGGACTGCAGCTATCGGTTTCCAATACCGGCGCCAATGAAGTGTGGGACGGCACGCATTTGAGCGGGATCAACCTCGGTTCGACCTCGTTCTCTCCCAGCTTGGAGTGGACATCCTATCTGACCGACACTACCCAGGGCGATACCGCCTACGTGTCCCAACTGACGAATCAGCCAGCAGCCGGATACATTGTTAGAGCCTTGAAGGAAGCAAGCGGGCCGCTTAGCTTCACTCAGGCCGACGGGGGCATATCGACGGTTACGGCGCCGCTGAGCGATGTACCGCAGACGGGAAGCGTGCACCTGGCTTATCAGGGTTCTGCCTTTGCGGCCCTGGTGGATGGCATGAACCCCAGAGGCGAGCTTCTTTACACGCGCTTCTTTTTCGACGTGGATCCGGCCAACCTCAACCTGGGCAGCGCCGGCGGAACCCCCGATCTGATTGTTTTCGGCAGCGATAACGGTCCTATTCGCAGCGATATCGACCTCGGCAACATCAGTTTTGGCAACCCGTTTCCGGCAGCCTGGCAGCCCTATCTCCGGGTCGACCAGTACACGCAAATGAGCTATGCCCTGCCCGGAAATAATACCTACAACCTCGCCGGGGTCATCCACGTGAGTGTACCCGCCTCCCAGAGCGCCGCGCTTGCGCCCATCGTGGGACCGGTGGCAAACCCCAGGATCAATGGCCAGAATTTCTTCAGTGACAACGCGGGCGTCGGCACCACGCCAACCCTAAGCTGGAGCGCCCCACAGGTGGGCACAGCCACGGGGTACCGGATCTATGTCGTCCTTCTCTATGACGGGGCGCAAAAGACTATATCGGACGAAACGGTGGCCAAATTCTATACCGCCGGCAACGGCCTGAGGCTTCCGCCCAATGTTCTGGTTGCAGGGAACAGCTATCTTATAGTGATTACAGCGGCGTCGGACCCGGCTTACGACATAACACAGAGTCCGTACCGTGGGTCGATACCATTTGGTACGGCAGATGCCTTGTCCGGCTTAATTACGCCTTAGGAGGTCGCCGGAGTAAATTTGAGCATAAAAACGCTGGGCACACGGCAGGTGTACCGGAACAAGTGGATGACGGTGCGCGAAGACGAGATCGAGCGCCAGGACGGCAAAAAGGGCATCTATGGCGTGGTGGACAAGCACGACTGCGCGGCCGTCCTGCCCATCGACGGGGACTTCATTTATCTGGTTGAACAGTTCCGCTATACGGTGCAAGCCCGTTGTCTGGAACTGCCGCAGGGCGGCTGGGAAATGGCGGACGTAAACCCGGAAGAACTTGCCCGCGGCGAGCTACGCGAGGAGACCGGCCTGCGCGCGGATACGATGGATTATCTGGGATGGGCCTGGATCGCCTATGGCTTCGCGCGACAGAAGCTGCATGTCTTTCTGGCCAGCGGCCTGACCAGCGGTGACCGGAATCCCGACCCGGAAGAACACGATTTGGTCCTCCACCGGGTGAGCATCGGCGAATTCGAGCAAATGATGACGGACGGCCGCATCCGGGACGGATGTACGCTTTCCGCCTGGGCGTTGTACAAGCTCAGACACCCCTGACGGCCATATGCTCAGAATCAAAAGAACCGGAATGGTTCGAGTCCAGCCGTCGCCGCCAGAAGAACGTCTCACGTTTTTCGCCCCACGTTCCGGCTTAAGAACGTCTTCCCCGGCGCTCCGCCAGAGGGCGGTCGCGATGGTAAGATTCACTCATGCCAGCCAGCGACACGAGCCCTGAGGCGCAGGCAACGCAACTGCGGGTGCTGCGCGAAATGTCGGGCGAACAGCGCATCCTTATGGCGCTGGAGATGAGCCTGTTCACGCGGGAGTTGGCCGCCGTGCGCATCCGGCAGGAGCATCCGGAGTGGCCGGAGACGGAAGTCGCCCGCGAACTGCTGCGTTTGGCGTTTCTGCCGGACCCGCTGCCAGCGGGACTGCGATGACCACCGCCGACATCCTTGACCGCATCACCGCAGCCCTGGATAAGGCGGGCATCGAGTATATGCTGGCCGGATCTTTCGCGAGCGCACACTACGGAACACCACTAAAGTAAGTGAAATCAGCCAGTGATAACCGGAGGTATCCCATGAAGCAGGCAATTCTGGGAGCAGGCGCGATTGGCGGGCTGATGGCCACGGCCTTGGGGTTGCTCGGCGACGAGGTCATCCTCATCGTCCGGCCGGAAAAGCTGGCAGACTATCCACGGATTTTGTCGCTGGAGCGTCCTTCGGAGACGATCACCGCGCGCGCCAAGGTAACAGCCAGCCTTACCGAGCCCGCCGATGTGCTCTGGATCGCCACCAAGACTTACCAGCTCGAAAGCGCCCTGGCCGCGATCGAGACCGTGCCCGGCATCGTCGTCCCTTTGCTCAATGGGGTGGACCACGTCGCCCTCCTGCGTGCGCGCTTCGGAGACGATCGCGTCGTGCCGGCCACGATTGCGGTTGAGGCCGAACGCAGCGCTGCCGGCCGGTTTGTGCAACGCTCGCCCGTGCGCCTCAATGTTGCCGCCAGCGGAGAGCCGGTGCTCAAAGATACCTTCGCCGGCCTGCAAGGTCTGGGCTTCGTCTGCCAGTTCATCGCCAGCGAGCCCACCCTGCTGTGGAGAAAGCTCTGTACGCTGGGGCCCTTCGCTCTGGTGACCTCCGCTTCCGGAAAAAATCTTGGCGAAATTCTGGCCGACGCCGAATGGAAGGGCAAATTCGTATCCGCCATCCGCGAGGCCTGCGCAGTGGCTGCGAAAGAGGGCGCGCAAGTCGACAGCGAAAAGGGGGCGGCAGCTTTCGCCGCTTATCCTGCCACCATGCGCGCATCCATGGCAAAAGACCTGGCCGCCGGACGACAACTGGAGCTGGATGGCATCGCCGGCCCCATCGTGCGCGGCGGCGCTCGCTACGGAGTTCCCACACCGGTCACGGAAAGCCTGATGGCGATGATCCGGGCGGCCGGGCGAACTCGCCCGGAATGAGAGCGCGAAGGCCCGCGGCAAGGTTACCCTGGGGCCTGCCCCTGGGGACCCGCTTTACCGGCATTCGGTAATTTGCCCGCCGCGCCGAACCGGGCGATACTCCCACATGCCTAAACTGACAGGGAGTGCCAACCGCTATGCGTGTTGTCTGATTCTGGGAGCCGTCACCCTGATGGCGGGATGCGGCGCAGGGATCAAGAGCTCCAACTCTGCCGCCAATCCGGCTCAACCCGGCACGGGCAGTCAGGCTCAGCCGGGCGCGCTGACCATCGCGACCACTGCCCTTCCCAGTGCGACTATCGGCGCGGCCTATACGGCGGCGGTTTCGGCATCCGGGGGAACGGCTCCGTATACCTATCAGGCCGCAAATCTGCCTTCCGGACTGGCCATCGGCAGCGCCACCGGGGTGATCGCGGGCACCGCCTTGTCCAGCGCGCTGGGCACCTCGTGGATAGCACTCACCGTGACCGATTCGAGCCAGCCATCGCCGCAATCGGCCAAGGCAACTCTCGGACTGACGGTGGTGCAGCCGAACGTTGTCGCCTCAGCCTGCAGCGGCATGTCGACGGGAGACAATGCCAGCCTGAACGGCTTCGTTCCATTTCCGGCGGACAATGTGTGGAACACCGATATCTCCGCCGCTCCCCTGGACCCGAACAATACGGCGATCACTACCGCCGCCGGCTTCGCGGGACTGCATCTGCATCACGACTTTTCGTCCACGGCGGGGGGCGGCTACGGCATCCCGTATGTTGTCGTGGATTCCAGCTCCACGCCACTGGTTCCCATCAACGTACTCGATTACGCCGATGAGAGCGATGTAGCGGATGAGCCGATCCCGCTCACCGCGCCCATTGAGGGAGCGCCGGCCGATTGTGACGGCTGGCCCGACACCTATGTGGGCGACTCCCATGTGCTGGTGCTCGACCGCAACACCTGCATGTTGTATGAAACCTTCAATACCCACCGCTGCAATGGAGCCTGGAATGCGTCTTCGGAGACCATCTGGGATCTGCAGAAATACGATCAGCGGCCCTGGGGCTGGACCTCGGCGGATGCCGCCGGCCTGCCCATTTTTCCCGGTCTGGTGCGCTATGACGAGGTCGCTGCCGGCGCCATCAATCATGCCATCCGTTTCACCATGCAACAGACGAAAAACGATGCCAACGACGGATACTTCGTGTATCCCGCCACCCATGCCGCGGGAACGGTGTGGGGCGTCAGCAACGTGATGGGCATGCGCATCCGGCTCAAAGCCGGCTTCGATATATCCGGCTACTCGCCGGCCAACCAGGTGATCCTGGCGGCGATGAAAAAGTATGGGATGATTCTGGCGGACAATGGCGGCTATTTCTATTTTCAAGGCGTGCCCGACCCGCGCTGGAACGACGCGGATCTGATCAACCTGGATTCCATCGCCTCCTCGAATTTTGAGGTGGTGCAGATGGAGCCGGAGTTTCCCGGATACGACTCGGCCACCGCGCCCACGGGAAATCCGCCGGCGATCGACAGCTTCACGGCATCCGCCACTACGATTGCGGCGGGAACGCCGGTCACCTTGAGCTGGAGCACGACGAATGCGTCGTATGTTTTTATCGATCAACTGGGCGGCGTGCGCGGAGAAAGCGTCACCGTCAGCCCGGCAACGACGACGACCTATACCCTCAATGTAACCAACCAATACGGACGGTCAACCCAGGCGCTGACGGT
>CAZUCM010000073.1:0-10894 GCA_964619235.1 uncultured Terriglobales bacterium | reverse complement strand
GCCGACTGGGCTTGGCCCACGTTCGGCCGTTCTGTTTATCTTCGACAATCTTGCAGGTTCGCCGCAGGTGGTATATTTGAGTGGAACGGCAACCTCGGGCGCCCAGCTTTCGCTGACCGCCTCAACCCTGACCTTTCCCGCGACGAACGTTGGCACGACCGCGGCGACCCAATACCTCACGTTGAAGAGCACGGGACTCGAGCCGGTAGTGATTTCCCAGGTGGCAATCAGCTCCGGCGACTTCGACCTGAGCGATCAGGCGGGCACATGCACCACCGCCGCCACAACCAGCCTGGCCCCGGGAGCAAGTTGCAACATTCGGGTGAAGTTCCATCCCACCGCCACGGGCCTCAGGAGCCTGACCGTGACGATCAACGACAACACCTCGACCTCGCCTCACACGGTGACGCTCGACGGAACGGGAATCTCGTCGGAAGCCCAGCTTTCGTTGAGCTCTACGACGCTCACCTTCCCGGCTACAAAGGTTGGCGCGACCGCGGGCACTCAGTACATCACGCTGAAGAGTACCGGCTTCCAGCCAGCGGTGATTTCGCAGGTGGTCCTTGCCTCTGGTGACTTTGACCTCAGCGACCAGGCAGGCACCTGCACGACGGCGGCTTCCACCAGTCTGGTGCCGGGAGCAAGTTGCAACATTCGGGTGAAGTTCCATCCCACCGCCACGGGCAGCAGAAGTGCAACTGTGACGATTAACGACAATACACCAGCGTCTCCCCACTTGGTGACGCTGAACGGCGCAGGTCAATGAGCAAGTGAGGGTGCGGCGGATCGCCGCCGCACCCGAGTTCTTCTTCGGGGAACGCCGGCCCCTGCCGGGCCTGCCGTGGGTGGCACGGAGACATTGAGAAAAGCAAAGGAATCAGCCGCAGAGTAACGCCGATCAACGCAGATCGAATTCAGGACCGTAATCACTATGTGTATCTGATCTGTGTTCATCTGCGGCTGTGGGTTTTTGCTTGCTTTACTCCCGTGTTACCGTGGTGGATTTGTGCCGCGGGGGGCGTCACTGAACATCCGCGCTTCCCCTGCCAACAGCGCCGGCGTGTGGCGCGAAACGTGAAACGAAAAACATGAAACGTTCTTTATCGTCAGAGGTTTGCCGCAACTGTGATAGCATCAAACCTTCTAAATGATGGACGGAAAAAAACTTCACGTTGTACCTTTAGGCGGACTGGGCGAGTTCGGCATGAACTGCATGGCCATCCGCTACGGCGATGACATTATTGTGATTGATGCCGGGCTGATGTTCCCGGAGTCCGAATTATTCGGCGTTGACATCGTCGTCCCCGACCTGACGTACCTCATCGAAAACCGCGATAAAGTGCGCGGCGTGCTGCTGACGCACGGCCACGAAGACCATATCGGCGCTCTGCCCTGGCTTTTGACCGAGATGAATGTTCCGGTCTGGGGAACGGAGTTCACGCTCGCCTATGTGGAAGGCAAGTTAGAGGAACACAAGCTGCTGGACGACGCCACGCTCAACGAGATGGTGCCCGGCGAGCGCTTTACTATAGGACCGTTCACCATCAATCCCATTCAGGTTACGCACAGCCTGGTCGATTGCGTGGCCCTGGCGGTACATACTCCTCTGGGAGTGATCATCCACACCGGCGATTTCAAGGTGGACCCGACGCCCAGCGACAACAAGCTGTTTGATCTGCATACCTTTGCCGAATACGGCAAAGAGGGGGTGCTGGCGCTGTTGCAGGATTCCACCAATGTCGAGCGCCCGGGATATACGCCCAGCGAGCGCGCGGTGCACCGCAAATTCGACGAGGTCTTTGCCCGCACCCGGCAGCGCATCTTCGTCACTTGTTTCTCGTCCTCCATCCACCGGATCAAACTGGCGATGGAGATGGCCGTTCGCTATAACCGAAAAGTGGCGCTGATCGGGCGTTCCATGAATGAATCCGCCGAGATCGCCATGGATCTGGATTATCTCGATGTGCCCGACGGATTGCTGATTCATCCCGGCGAGATCAAGAATTTCCCCTCCGAGAGAGTGTGCGTGCTGATCAGCGGCACGCAGGGCGAACCGATGTCGGCGCTGTCGCGCGCCGCCGTGGACAATCACAAACACGCCAAGATCGATCCCGGCGACACCGTTGTGCTTTCGTCGCGCATCATTCCCGGAAACGAGAAGGCCATTTACCGCATGGTCGATCATCTCTTCCGGCGGAATGCGCACGTCATTTACGATGACGGCTCCAAGCCCCCCATTCACGTCAGCGGCCATGCCAGCCAGGAGGAGTTGAAGCTCCTGATCAGCCTGGTAAAGCCGCGGTATTTTATCCCCATCCACGGCGAGTTTCGCCAGCTGAAGCTGCACTGCGAATTGGCCGGCTCCATGAAGGGGTCGGTGGGACAGGTGCTGATGATCGAAAGCGGCGACGTCCTGGAGTTCGACGAACTGGGGGCGCGCAAGCGCGACCGCGTACCCGTGGGCCGGGTCTGCATCGATTCCGGCTCGATTGGAGAAGTGGTCGAAGAACTGATCATCAAAGATCGCCGCCACCTCAGCGAAGACGGAATCGTGTTGCCCATCATCGCGATTCACAAGCTGACCGGCAAGGTGGATACGCCGCCGGAAATCGTGATGCGCGGTTTTGCCGGCGCTCCCGACGACGCCGACTTTATGGGCGAAGCCCGGGAGGTCGTCATGCGAACCCTGGAAATGTCGAGCGACGAAGAAAAGAGCGATTACGGTGTGATCAAAGAAAAAATCCGCCAGGATTTGAAGCGCTTTATCGTCAAGAATACCGCGCGCCGGCCCTTGGTCATGCCGGTGATCTTGGAGATTTAGCGTCACCTCCAGCAAACAAGTAAAACAGGGAGATTTCAACCTGCCGCCGGACAGAATTGCCGTGCCGGCAGAGAGCTTGTGGCCGGGATTCAACTCTGGCTGCAAGCTGTGAGCTGTAAACTGAAAGCTGCTCATGAAGCAAACCCGCATAGCCCGCCGCTTCCAGCTGAGTTCCCTTGCCGCCCTCGTCCTTGCCGTTCTGGTTTCGTTGTATCCGGTCTTGCGTTTGCAGCTGCGCGCGGCCGCCCTGCTGCTGCGCATTCAAAACCCGCAGACGCAGAACGCCCTCGTCAAGTTCTCCTCGTATCCCATAGACGAGCTCGCCACCACAATTGATACACCCGGCGGATCGGTGCCGGCGAAGCTCTACGTTCCCCGCAATGTTGCCAATCCGCCGGCGATGCTCGTGCTCCACGGAGTGCATCATCTGGGGATCGAAGAACCTCGGCTGGTGAATTTTGCCCGTGCTTTGGCAGCCGGCGGAATCGAAGTTTTGACTCCGGAACTGCAATCGCTGGCCGACTATCGCGTGGACCCAAGGGATATTCCGGTGATTGGCGCTGCCGCCCACGAACTTCACGAGCGCGCGGGCGTGAAGCCGGGGATTCTGGGGCTGAGTTTCAGCGGTGGATTGGCGTTGCTCAATGCCGCTGCCCCACAGTATGCCGGCGATGTTGCATTTGTCATAGCGATTGGCGCCCATGACGATCTGGAGCGGGTTTCGCGCTATCTGGCCACGGGCGAGATAGCGCGGCCGGATGGATCCATCGAGAAACTTGCGCCACACGAATACGGGACACTGGTGCTGGTGTATGCGCACATTGAGGACTATTTTGCTCCCGTCGACCGCGATACCGCCCGGGAGGCCATCCGGTTGCAGCTATGGGAAGATGTGAATGTCGCTCGCGCCCGCGCCGCGCAACTGAGTCCCGCCGGTCTCGCCACCATGCAACTCTTGCTGGACCACAAGGATAGCGAACTGGCGCCGGCGATTCTTGCGCACTTGCCGCAACATGCGGCGGAAATGGCGCTGGTTTCTCCGCATGGGCGCCTGGCGTCGTTGCAGGTGCCGGTGCTGTTGCTGCACGGAGCAGAAGATAATGTGATTCCCGCCGCGGAATCGCTCTGGCTGGCCCTGGATATACCCCATCCGTGCCTGCGAAAGCTTCTGATTACGCCGCTGATCACGCACGTAGAGGTCAACGCAAAGCCCTCCTGGCAGGAGAAGGGCGAGCTGTTTGAATTTATGGTCGCCATGCTGAAGGAAAGCGACCGCTGGCGTGCGGGCGGTGCAGGTACACAGAGCGACCTGAAACCGAAGTAACGCCACTGGCCCGGAATTGTCCTAAAGCAAAGAGGCTGATTCGCCGATGGGGTTTGAGAGTGGAGGAGCCCCTATGAAAATCTGCGCCCTAACTGCCGTCGCAGTACTACTATTGCTTGCCGGTTGTGGAACCAGTAATCCCGCCTCACCGGCTGTGGCCGCCAAACGCGCCTACAGCGGTACAGCTTCTGTCGGAGATTTTCTCAGCATCACTTTGGATTCGAACGCGCAAACCATTACCTACACCAACCATTCCAATGGAGACAGCGGTACGGTCCCTTACACGGTCAATTCCAACGGCACCTACACGCTGAATGATCCGAACGGCAACCTGATTTCCGCCTACGAAGTTCCGAACTATGCCCTGCTGATCAACGCCGCCAAGACCGGTCCGAACCATGACACGCCGGCATTGATTACGGCGGTCGAGCAGGCGCCCATTACGGTTTCCAGCATCGCCGGCCACCAATTCAACTACATGCAGTTCCGCACCAACAGTGGCGGCGTGCAAGCCGGGTCGGTGGATCTGGACGCACAGGGCAACGTTACCACCAGCTCCTATTGGCCCTACGGCGCAACGCCAAACATGAATGAACCCTTCGACAGCAGTAAGTTTGCCTCCTCCAGCTTCACCGAGGATCCCTCAGGCACGTTTCTCACGGTGAACGAGGGGGCCGGAGTCAGCGATTACGCATTCGGAACTCCCAACGGAGTGTTTGCGGTGGATACGCAGAACGGCGCCATTCTAGCCTTCCAGAAAGCCGCAACCATGAATTTTGATCCCACGGTCGCGGGAACCTATAAGGCGATCTACTACCAGAAACTGGGTGGCAGCATGAATGCGCAAAACCAGGAGTCAGGCACTCCCAGCCTGGGAAATGCGACCGCGACCATCGACGCCAGCGCCAACCTGACGATCACCAACTCGCAAGGCGCTGTCATGGTGCAGGCGGTGCTGACTCCGGTGGCCGCCACACCTTACCTTTACGGATCTCAGGGGCAGTTGCAGGATCCATGCTATGGGCTATTTACTTACCGGGTTGTGAACGGCGGCGCCACCCAGGACGTCTTTGTCACCTTCGTCAATGGGGCAATGCTGTTCTCCTCGTTCCTCAGTGAATCGAAAACCGGATCCGGTTACGATTACTTCTACGGCGTCGGCCTGAAGTAGCGATTCCGGCAGAAAAATTCCAGTTTCCAGTGCCCTGTTTCCTCGGCACTGGAAACTGGAATTTTTGCTTTCTCCGCTCCAGTGCGGTAAAAAGGCCGGATGGTGACCCTCGACGATATCCTGCAGGCACAACGAAGGATACAATCCATCGCCGTCCATACGCCGTTGCTGCGCTACCCATGCTCCACCGGGGAAGCCCAGCTCTGGTTCAAGCCGGAGAGCTTCCAACCCATTGGCGCTTTCAAGCTGCGCGGGGCATACAACTACATAGCCTCGCTGAGCCACGACCAACGGCAGCGCGGGGTGATCGCCTACTCCAGCGGCAACCATGCCCAGGGGGTGGCCTTTGCCGCCAGGGCACTGGGCATTCAAGCGACGATTGTGATGCCCAACAACGCGCCGGCCGTCAAAGTGGCGGCTACCGCCAGTTATGGCGCCGAGATCGTTTTTGTCGGTCCGGCCAGTTCGGAAAGACAAGCGCGTGCGGAAGAGTTGGCCCGCGAACATGGATACATCATCGTGCCCCCTTACAACGATGAAAGAATCATTGCCGGCCAGGGGACCGTCGGTCTGGAGATTGTCATGGACATGCCGGAAGTGGAGTCCGTACTGGTCCCGGCCGGTGGTGGTGGGCTGATCAGCGGCACGGCCACGGCGCTGAAACTGACGAACCCCCAAATCAAGGTCATCGGGGTTGAGCCCGAGCTGGCGGCGGATACACAAGCCAGCTTTTGTAGCGGCCGTATCGTGGAATTTACCGCCCAGCAGGTATCCCGCACGCTGGCGGACGGATTACGAACCCAGCACGTCGGAGAGATCAACTTTGCCCATATTCAACGCTATGTGGACGACATTGTCACCGTCAGCGAAGAAGAGATCCGCGAGGCGGTCCGCCAATTGGCCATGGACGCAAAACTGGTGGTTGAGCCCAGTGGAGCTGTGACTTTTGCCGCCTTTCTGTTTCATCGCGGGCAGCTGCCGCAGGCGAAACGCACTGTGGCTGTGATCAGCGGAGGCAACATTGAGCCGGAGCTATTGGCGGAAATCCTGCGTGGGTGAAAACGGCCGCCACAAGCACCGGGCGCCAAGCCAAACACGGCCGGCTCCTGCCCGGTGCTCGCAGCCTATGGCTTAGTGCTGGTTTTCCCTGTCCTCTGTGGTCAATAATGGTACTCATCATGCTCCGGCAAATACTCAAACCAGCATTCGGGATTATTCTGCTCTCTTCGTTGCTTCCGGCCAGCGTCAGCAAGGCGAATCCCGGGGACCATTCTGTCGCGGTTGCGCATTCGCGGGCTGCGGACAAAACCGCCACGCACGCTTCAAAATTTTTCCCCTATAAGATCTACACAAAAACGCTTCCCAATGGCTTGCATGTGGTGATCATACCCACACCCGAGTTCAAGCACATGGCGACCTATGCGACCGCCGTGTTCGCGGGCTCCCGCAACGAAACCGAACACGGCAAGACCGGCCTTGCCCACCTGTTCGAGCATGAAATGTTTCTGCATGAATACGGCGGCGTGGCAGAGGGATATTCCGCGCAGATGCGAGCGATGGGAACGGATAACAATGCCTTCACCGACTACGATATGACGTTCTTCCATCCGACCACCTTTACCGAGAATCTGATCGGCCCGGTCATGCGTCCGGATGGCCCGCATCCCGGCGTCATCGAACTGGAGGCCGCCCGTTTTCAGAATCTGACGATTGAGCGCAAAGCGTTTGAGGTGGAGGCCGGGGCGGTGCTGGGCGAGTATCGCCGCACCTTCTCCGATCCCGGCGAAACGATGATTGCGGTGCTTTCGGAGAAGGCGTTTCCCGGCCATCCGTATGGCCACACCGTCATGGGATATCAGGACGATGTCGAGAAGATGCCGCAGGCCTGGGATGCCGCCTGGGAGTTTTATCACAATTACTACCGCCCGAATTCCCTGGCGGTGATCGTGGTCGGCGACGTGGATCCCCAGTTGCTCCTGCCTCCCATTGAGAAGGCCTATGCGGCATGGAAACCTGCGCCGAAGCCGGTGATTCCAGCGGCTTCCCTTCCCAAGGCGGAGGTCAAGGTTCATATCGCCTGGGGCGCCGAGGTAGCACCGCGCGTAATGGTGGGGTATCACACGCCGGCCGCCAAACCTGGCTCCAAAGAGACGGCGGTAGGCCAGATCATCCGGGAGTTGCTGGTGTCGCGCTCCGCACCTCTCTACCAGAAGCTGCGCTACCAGAAACAAACCGTTACCGATCTCAGCCTGGCCGCGGAACCAATGTCCACTGATCCGCACTGGCTGCTGCTGGACAGCGAGTTGACGCTGGAGCGTTTTCACCGCGATGGCGCCCGGTATGCCGATGACGTGCAACGCGACATGATTTCCGGAATGGAAGATCTGAAGACGTTCTCCAAGCAGCCCAACGCTGAAAAGACACTAGAATTGGTGCGGGAGCGCGTTCACAACGATCTGTTGGCGCAACTGGATTCGACCGTCGATATCGCCCAGACATTTGCCGGCTACTATCGCTTCGGCTACGATTCCCAGGCTATCGATAAGGCAATGGCGGCGATCCAGGCGCTTACGCCCGCCGATGTGGACGCATACGCGTCCAGGTATTTCACCCGAAACCGCCGGGTGATCGCAACGCTGTGGCAGGACAGGGCCCAAAACCGGCAGGAGGCAAAATAATGAGACCAGTCATCCGGCAATGGAGATGTACGATCGTTCTCGGGCTGATTCTCTCTACTGCTATGGCATGGGGACAGGACCGGCTCGATATGGCGGTGGCGGCGCTGAATGCCGCGAGTACCGCTCAACCCACACCAACCCCTCACCCAAAGAAACCGGGCACAGCCAAGGCTCAGCCCGCCCGCCCCGGGCCGCGCATGATCCTTCTGCCATCGTCTTCGCCGCTGTTTACGGTGAAGATTATGGTAATGGCGGGTTCGGTGGACGACCCGGCCGGTAAGGAGGGTGTGGCCAACCTTGCGGCACAGGCGTTGCTGGAAGGCGGCTTCGGCGATCCGAAGAATCCGGTCAGTAAGGAGAAGCTGGCGGAAATTACGCGCCCCTGGGGCAGCGAGGCTATGCCCTCCGTACAGGTGGACAAACAAACCACGACGTTCAGTATGAAGGTGCCGAAAAGCGATTTTCCCCAGTTTGTCAGTACGGTCCTGCAACCCATGTTTTCCAGCCCATTGTTCCAGCAGAAGGAAATTGACCGCCTGCGTTCGGAGGCGCTGAAGAGTATCCAATCCGGCTTACGCATGGAGGACCAGGAAACGCTGGGCCTGCAGGCGCTGGAAAGTTACCTGTTCGAGGGCACATCGCTATCCCCACTGAGTTTTGGGACGGTGCGCGGGCTGAAGACGGTACGGAGGGACGATATTCTCCGCTTTTACCGCACCTTCTATACCGCCCGCGATGTTGCCATCGCCACCAGCGCCGACCCGGCATCGGCCAGGCTGCTGCAATTGGTATTGCCGGCCGGGAGCGCTCCGCCGCAACAACTTTGTAATTGCAAAGTGCAAGCGCCGCACGGGCGGGAAGTTTTGATTGTGACTCAGCCAAATGCGATTGCCACCGGAATCCATGTCGGCTTCCCCATCGACGTGCAGCGCGGAAACCCCGATTACTGGCCGCTCTTCGTGGCCAATACCTACCTGGGAACGCATCGCGACGAGTTCGGACGCCTGTATCAGGAGATGCGCGAGACGCGCGGCTATAACTATGGCGATTATTCTTATATCGAATATCTTTCCGCCCGGCCCTACGAGCTGTTTCCACCCCCGGATACGCCGCGCTCATCGCAGTATTTCAGCATATGGATTCGTCCGGTTGGCCATTCTTATGCCCATTTTGTCCTGAAGGCCGTCACTGCCGAACTGGACCGCTTCGTCCGCGAGGGCCTGACGCCCGAAGAGGTCGAGGAGGCCAAGGTCAAAGCCCGTACGCTCTATCTGCGTTATGCGGAAAACGTCGACCGGCAGCTCGGCTACCGGTTGGACGATACCTTTTATGGCATGGACCAGCATGGCTATCTCACGGAAATGCTGCAAAAAATCGATGCCGTCAATGCCGACGAAGTGAACGCCGTTATCCACCGGTACCTGCAAAGCAGGAACCTGCGTTACGTGATCACCACCAACGAGAGCCAGGCCAAGGCATTGGCCGACGATATTGCCAATAACACGAATTGCACGCCGAAGACAGCGGCGGAGTACCATCTGCAGGATCCGCCGACAGCCGAGCAACGCCGGCGGCTCGATCAGGACCAGGAGTGGATCGCTTATCCGCTGAACATTCAACGCGCCGACATTCATATCGTCAAATCCGATCAGATGTTCGAGAGCGCCGCCCTGCCCGGCATGCCGGGGAACGCGGCGCCAGGAGCCGGAAAATAATGGTGCAGTCCACGCGACAAGTTCTTCTGACCTTCACCTGCGCGGCCGTGCTTTTTCTGCTGGTACTTCCCGCCGCGCTCGCCGCCGATCGCGCCGTATTGGTGCACGAGGCCGCGATTTACATCTCCCCGGACGTGCATTCCCAGCCCCTGGGCGCTCCTCTGGAAGCCGGGATCGAAATTGCCGTGCTGGAGAAGAGCGGTGGAGGATGGGTCAAGGTGGAGCCCATCGAGAAATCGGCAACCGGCTGGATGCTCGACAAAGTTCTGGTCAGAGCCGATACTCCCGGGGGCGATCAGATCATGTTCGGCGCGGCGTTCGATGCCGAAGACCGCGCCAGTGGGTTGCGTGGGGCGCGCGGGGAAGCCCAGGCCAAAGCGGCTCTCCGCCTGTATCGCATGACTACCGAGTACTTTCCCAAGTCGCCGCTGGCCGGCGAAGCCTTCTATCGTTCCGCCGACATACGCTGGCAGGTCGATCGCGAGGACGTCATGTCCCGCGCCTCCGCGAAAATGCGCGATCCCGCTCTGCGCGCTCAGATCGATGAAGAGCAGATGCGGCAGGTGATTAAGAAGTACCCGCACACCAAATGGGCCGACCTGGCCGCGTATCACTTCATCGACAATAAGCTTTGCGGCGACTGGGAGGGCCTGTCCAAGTGTCCGGAGAAGGAGTCTGAGATATACGAGAAGTACGCCGACGAGCATCCGCAATCCCCGGTGGCGGCCGAAGCCCTCTACCACGCGGCTACACGCCGGGCGGCGCTGATCGAGATCTATAAGACCGAAGAGAATCCCAAAAAATCGGATGAAGCCCGCAAGCGCGCATCCGAGGACACTCAGCGCATCGTGTCGCAATATCCACAGGCGGGTGACTGGGCCGCCCGTGCCCGCGCGCTGGAGTTTCTGGTGGAACAGGGCGTTCCAACCTATGGCAACGCACCGTTGGAATGAGTTTGCGGCCTACAGTTCACAGCGTGCAGCCAAGCCGTGCGCTGGATACTTCCGGGACCGTGGCCGGCTCGGAAAGCGAAAGACGAAAACGGAGAAGGCTCGAGCGACCGTTGCGCAACCGCCGCCGAAGGTCCGGCGAACGGTGCTGAAGCCGCGGCCGCGGCTGCGGGGGCCGCGGGAACACCCCCCGTGCGCACCTTCGCCATCGGCGTTTTCACTCCCGATGCGGTCG
>CAZUCM010000072.1:0-10930 GCA_964619235.1 uncultured Terriglobales bacterium | reverse complement strand
GCGAGCTGGCGCGTCTAACGGCGGAAGGCAACCAGGAACTGCTGGCGGCGCTGGAGCCGGACTATCTCTATATGGCGCTCGACACCTGCGCGGCAGATGGTTTGTGTGCCACCGCCTGTCCGGTTTCCATTGACACCGGGCAACTGACCAAGCATTTGCGCCAGCTACGTCATTCGCCGGAGGCTCATCGCCGCGCCGGTTGGATTGCGGAACACTTCCATAGGGTGGAAAAGGCGGCCCGCTGGGGACTGCGCCTCGGACATTGCGTTCAGGCCGTAATGGGGGTCGGCGCCATGCGAAGGCTCTCCCATGCGCTCACCGGATATGACTGGAGTCGCGAGGTGCCCCACGCTCAAGGCTCTCGCCTGCCGCGCACCGAGCGCGCCATGGCGCAGGCAGTTTACTTCCCCAGCTGCATTTCGCGAGTCATGGGCAGACTGCCGGGCGAAGCCAAGGGAATATCTCCGGCCGAGGCAATGCTGCTGCTTGCCGGACGGGCCGGAGTACCGGTGTATGTGCCCGAGGATGCCGCCGGCGTCTGCTGCGGTGTGCCGTTTTCTTCCAAAGGCTTCGATCAGGCACACCGCTTTGCGGCCAATCGCGCGATTGAAAGCTTCTGGCGCTGGTCGGAGCGGGGACGCCTGCCAGTCTTTCTCGATACCAGCCCGTGCACCTATGGCATGCTGCAGTCGCGCCCCTTCCTGACTGCCGAAAACCAGCGTCGCTTCGACAAACTGCGCATTTTCGACAGCATCGATTTCGTGCATGACCAGTTGCTGCCGAAATTGAAAGTGACAGCCAGGGCAGATGCGGTTGTCCTGCATCCGGTTTGCTCGGTCAGCAAAATGGGGATTGGCGGCAAGCTGGAAGCGATTGCGCACGCCTGCGCGGAGCGAGTCGTTGTGCCCGACAGCGCGGGTTGTTGCGGCTTTGCCGGAGACCGAGGGTTTCTGTTTCCCGCTCTGACCGCCTCTGCCACTCGCCAGGAGGCGGCGGAGATTCAAACGATCGATTTTGACGGGTACTTTTCCAGCAGCCGCACCTGCGAAATCGGAATGACGCGGGCGACGGGCCAGGTCTATCGTTCGTACGTGTTTCTGCTGGAACAGGCGACGCGGAAATAGAGGCCGTTTCTCGGTACGCGGGCCTCCGGCCCAAAGGCACTTACTTTGGGCCTGAACGCTGAAAGACAACCAAGAATTGTAAGGAACAGCTCTTCTGCCATCCGGCCAACGGCCAAAGATCAAAGTCCAAAGTCCAAAGACGCTTCCTGTATCATTCCGTTTGGAGGGTGAGTGTCCGTAAGCATGCCTGTTTTTCGCAACATCGGCGTAACCATGGAAATGATCAAGTGGGAACACTCGATCTTTGCCCTGCCTTTTGCGCTGATGGGGGCAATGCTGGCGGCGCATGGTTGGCCCACGCTATGGCAGATCGTATGGATTGTGGTGGCCATGGTGTCGGCGCGCTCGGCGGCTATGGCCTTCAATCGCCTGGTTGATGCCGCCTATGATGCTCAGAATCCTCGCACCCGGATGCGTGCCTTACCCTCTGGAACTTTGTCGAGGAGTTTTGTCGCGGCCTTTGTCCTTGTGTCTTGCGGAGTTTTCGTATTTTCTGCCGCACAATTGAACCTGCTTTGCTTTTACCTGTCACCGGCGGCGCTGGCGATACTGCTGTTTTATTCCTATACCAAGCGCTTTACCCGCTGGTCGCATCTGGTGCTGGGCTTTGCCGATGCCATTCCTCCGGCCGCCGCCTGGATCGCCGTGCGCGGTTCGCTGGACTGGCGCATTCTTCCGCTGGTGGGCGCGGTAACTTTCTGGGTGGGCGGTTTCGACGTGCTATATGCCTGCCAGGACTATGAGTTCGATTGCCGGAGTGGTCTGCATTCCCTCCCGCGTTTTCTCGGAATCAAAAATGCCATGCTTGCGGCCAGGCTGTTTCATGGATTGGCGTTTTTGCTCCTGGTTGCCGCATGGAGACTCTTCCATCTGGGGGCGTTGGCTTACGCCGGAGCCATTGTGTTCGGCCTGCTGCTGATCTTTGAGCACTCGCTGGTCTCGCACCGCGATCTCAGCCGCTTGAATGCGGCGTTTTTCACCACCAATGGCGTGGTTTCAGTGTTATTGTTTGCGTTCTTTGCCGGCGATGTGCTGCATAGGCGTTAGAGACAACGTCTCTTGATGAATGAAAGCCGGAACGGCAGCCTGCAATGTGCTGTTGCCTTGCAGGCTGCCGTTCCGGTGGATTAATGCACCGTTAAGGTCAAGGTCATCGAGGTCTGCGCCGAAGCAGCGCTCGATGACTGAATTTTGCCGCCGCAACCGGCCATGGTCATCAGCAGCATTACGCCGATCAGCAATCCAAGCCGATAGCGAAGAGGCTTTCGCCGGCTCCCGCCGATCCAGAACAGTCCCAGCGGCAGTCCCATGAGTCCACTCCACAGAGCCAGGAGTGGCCGGCTGTGAGCCAGGGAAGCGCCCGGTGACGTCGAGGTAAAGATTACGCTGATCGAATAGGTTCCCCCGGTAGCGCTCGAGGATGCCGTGAGCGTGATTACCTTGGCAATGCTGTCGACATTACAGGTAACACCGGCTGGAAGGTTCGCGCAGGTTCCGGAAACCACACTGTTATTGCTTCCTCCCGCGGTGCTGAAGGGCACGGCGACGGACTGGCCCTTCGACACGGTCACGTTTAGGGTTTGAGTGGAAACCGAAATCAACCCGGAAGTTCCGGAGGGATTATCAATCGGGATGGTGAATATCGCCGAAGTTCCGCTGAGTCCTGGATTGACGACCGTGACCTCGGCGGTTCCCACCGACGCGACATCGGAGGCCTGAATGGCCGCGGTAACCTGCGACGAACTGACCCAGGTCGTGGTGCGGGCGCTGCCGTTCCAGTTTACCGTGGCGCCGGCGACGAAATATTGGCCGTTCACCGTGAGCGTATAGTCGCCGGAACCAGAGGTGGCCGAATCCGGCGTCAGACTGTTGATAACCGGCTGAGCCACTACGTTGATCAACAGCGGAGTGGCGGAGCTGGCAGCAAAGTTCTGGTCACCCTGGTAGTTGGCCCCGATGGAATGTGTGCCCGCGCTCAGGGCGGAGTCGGTGAATGCAGCTACCCCGGATCCATTCAGCTGAACAGTGCTGACCACGGCGCCGCCGTCGGTAAAGACGACCCAGCCGGTAGCTCCGGTTCCGGTCACAGTAGCGGTGAAGGTCAACGGAGCTCCGAACAAGAGAGTGGAAGCCGGCGCAGTAAGCGCGATAGTGGAGGGGGTTTCCGTGCCGGCGCCGCTCAGGTACACGAGTTGAGGACTGCCTTCCGCATTGTCCGCAAGGGCAAGAGTGGCCGTACGGGAGCCGGCGGCGGCAGGCGAGAATGCAACATTCAGAGTGCAGGAAGCGCCGGAGGAAAGAGTCTTCGGGAATGATGTTCCGCAGGTACCGGAGGCCAGCAGAGTATAGTCACCGAGCGAACTGGTGACGGAGGTGAGCGTCAGCGTGGCGGCGCCCGCGTTGGTGACGGTTACGCTTTTCGCGGCACTCGATGAGTTGAGGGCATGACTGCCAAAGGCCAGGAGCGTAGCGTCCGCCTGGCGCACGCGTTGATTGTTCTTGTCGGCGATCAGGAGGTTGCCGTTGACTACCAGGACGCCGGTGGGCGTATCCAGCGAGGCAAAAGCCGGAGAACCGTTGTCTCCGAAATAACCTTCCGTGCCGTTTGCGGCCACCGAAGTAATGACCCCGGCCGTATCTACGCGGCGAACGACGTTGTTATTGGCGTCGGCGATGTACAGGTTGCCCAAACTATCCACGGCCAATCCAGTGGGATGATCCAAGGCGGCGGCGGCGGCCTGGCCGCCATCCCCAGCGAAACCTGGGTTCCCGTTGCCCGCGAAAGTGGAGATGGTGGTGCCGGAAACCATGCGCACCCGGCGATTGCCGTTGTCCGCGATGAAGAGCCTATTGGAAGCGTCCACGATCACTGCCAGAGGAGTATTGAGACTGGCGCTGGCAGCGGCGCCCTGGTCGCCGAAGAAACCTTGCGTGCCGTTCCCGGCAATGGTGGTGATGGTTCCGCCGCTCACTTTGCGAACGACATGGTTCCCGGTGTCGGCAATATAAACCGCCCCGGAAGCATCCACGGCAACTCCCTTGGGACGATTGAGCGCGGCACTGGTTGCCGCACCATTATCCCCGGAGAAACCGGCTGTGCCGTTACCCGCAAAAGTAGCGATGTTGCCGTTGGAGACCACTCGGATGCGGTTGCTATTACTGTCGGCAATATAAAGATTCCCGGAAGCATCCACGGCAACCGAAGTCGGCGTGTCGAGGCCGGCGGAAGTCGCCAAACCGCCGTCGCCAAAGAATCCCTGCGTGCCATTTCCGGCAATCGTGGTGATGTTGCCGTTGGTATCCACCTTGCGGATACGATGATTGTTTCTGTCGGCAATGTAGAGATTCCCGGCCGCATCCGCTGCCATGGCAAAGGGAGACGCCAGTGCAGCGCTCACCGCCGCGCCGTTATCCTGGTTGAATGTTGCCTGGCCGGTGCCGGCTATGGTGTGGAGGGTGCCACCGGGAGAAAGCGAAATGACGGGTCCCTGCGCTGCCGCTTGGACCAGGAAGAAAAAAACTGAAATCAAATACAGGGCTGCGGTCTTCCGTCCGGAAACGCGGTAACTGACTTTATTCTCACGCATACAAACGCCTCACCACTGCTGGAGCTGCTTCTCTTGTTTTTCCCGCCGTGAGACTGCGCCGGCCGGCTACCAGCCGGCGCAATCTCTGCGCCATTGGAGCTACTGGCAAACCAACGCCACCAGGACATCGTAGGTGACCGGAGCCACGTCGCTGAATATTGCCTTTACGTCCACGACCTGATCCGCAGTGACGGTGACGCTTCCCGTCGCGTTACACGCCTGATGACTGTCATCGAGCGTGCAAGACAGAGTCTGATCCGCCAGCGACGGAATGTCGTTGCCTACTCGAAGTGAAAAGACGACAGAGGTGCTCGGATTCATCAGTGCGCCTGCAAGGACGGAGATCTTGTTCACCGTGCAGGCTTGAGGAACCAAGGCCGCGGTTAGAACTCCCTCGACGGAGTTCTGCTGGTTGAACGATACGGGGCTCAAGTATAAAGTCCCACTTGAACTTCCGAGGCTGTGTGCAGTCTGCAGCCCGCCGGGTCCCATCAGACCTTGTGCGCCGGTTCCGCCGGCCGCTCCGGCAGCGCCGTCGGCGCCGGCAGGTCCCTGCACGCCTTGGATTCCCTGTGCGCCGGTGTCGCCCTTGACGGCCAGAACTGCCCACTGTGTGGGGCTGGTATCAGGCTCGTTGGCGGAGTTGCTGGCCACCAGCGAGATATAACTCGAACCCAGGTAAGAGACCGAGTCGCCAACGTTGTAGGTGGCTCCGCCATCCCATGGGCCAATAAAATTCACCGGAGGACCTTGTGGTCCGGTGGCGCCCGCTGCCCCGGTAGCGCCGGTGTCGCCAGCGGGTCCCTGCACGCCCTGTGGTCCAGTTGAGCCGGTGGCACCGGTGAGACCCTGAATGCCTTGCGGTCCCTGCGCTCCGGTGGCTCCGGTATCGCCTTTAGCGGCCAGAACTGCCCACTGTGTGGGGCTGGTATCAGGCTCGTTGGCGGAATTGCTGGGCACCAGCGAGATATAGCTCGAGCCCAGGTAAGAGACCGAGTCCCCAACGTTGTAGGTGGCTCCGCCATCCCATGTGCCGATGAAGGTAAGACCTTGCGGGCCAGTGGCGCCGGTAGCGCCAGTATCGCCAGCTGGTCCCTGCACGCCTTGTGGTCCAGTTGAGCCGGTGGCACCGGTGAGGCCCTGAATGCCTTGCGGTCCCTGTGCTCCGGTGGCGCCGGTATCGCCGGTCAAGCCGGTGGGGCCTTGTGGTCCGGTAGCGCCGGTAGCGCCCGCCGCGCCCTGCACGCCTTGTGACCCGGCGGCACCAGTTGCGCCGGTATCGCCTTTAGCGGCTAGAACTGCCCATTGTGTGGGGCTGGTATCAGGCTCGTTGCCGGTGTTGCTAGACACCAACGAGATATAGCTTGATCCCAGATAAGAAACCGAGTCGCCAACGTCGTAGGTGGCTCCGCCATCCCATGTGCCGATGAAGGTAAGACCTTGCGGACCAGTGGCGCCGGTAGCGCCAGTATCTCCAGCTGGTCCCTGCACGCCTTGCGGTCCAGTTGAGCCGGTGGCACCGGTGAGACCCTGAATGCCTTGCGGTCCCTGTGGTCCCGTGGCGCCGGTGTCTCCGGTTAAGCCGGTGGGGCCTTGTGGTCCGGTTGCGCCGGTTGCGCCCGTCGCGCCTGCCGGTCCCTGCACGCCTTGTGGCCCGGCAGCACCGGTTGTGCCGGTATCGCCCTTAGCGGCCAGTACTGCCCACTGTGCCGGGCTGGTATCAGGCTCGTTGCCGGTGTTGCTGGCCACCAGCGAGATATAGCTCGATCCCAGATAAGAAACCGAGTCGCCAACGTTGTAAGTGGCTCCGCCATCCCATGTGCCAATGAAATTCACCGGAGGACCTTGTGGTCCGCTTGCTCCAGCAGAACCCGCTGGTCCCGCTACGCCTTGCGGTCCGGTTGCCCCTGTAGCGCCGGTCAGGCCAGTGGGTCCTTGTGGCCCGGTAGCGCCGGTTGCTCCAGTATTACCATTCGGTCCGGCTACACCCTGTGGTCCCGTCGCACCGGTTGGTCCGGTCAGGCCGGTGGGGCCCTGTGGTCCGGTAGCGCCGGTTGCTCCAGTATTACCTGTCGGTCCGGCTACACCCTGCGGCCCCGTCGCACCGGTAGGTCCGGTCAGGCCGGTGGGCCCTTGCGGTCCGGTAGCACCAGTTGCGCCGGTATTGCCCTGGGCGGCCAGTACGGCCCACTTGGACGGAGTGATGTCTGGCTGATTTCCGGTGTTGCCGGCCACCAGCGAAATGTAGCTTGCTCCCAAGTACGATACTGAATCTCCCACGCCGTATGCGGATGCTCCAGCCCATGTGCCGATGAAGCTGACTGGAGGACCTTGTGGTCCGGTAGAGCCGGTAGCGCCGGCAGGTCCGGTCAGGCCGGTGGGACCTTGTGGGCCGGTGGCACCGCTAGGACCCGTGAGTCCGGTGGGACCTTGAGGTCCAGTAGCGCCGGCAGGTCCGGTCAGACCGGTGGGCCCTTGTGGTCCGGCAGCACCGGTAGGGCCCGTGAGTCCGGTGGGCCCTTGCGGTCCAGTAGCGCCGGTAGGACCGGTCAGGCCGGTAGGACCTTGCGGTCCGCTGGCACCGGTGGGACCCGTGAGTCCGGTAGGACCCTGTGGTCCGGTTGCGCCAGTCGCGCCGATACTGCCCTGGGCGGCCAGCACAGCCCACTTGGACGAAGAGATGTCAGGCTGACTGCCGGAGTTACCGGCCACCAGTGAGATGTAACTTGCTCCCGAATAAGAAACCGAATCGCCCACGCCGTATGTGGATGCTCCACTCCATGTGCCAATAAAGCTGACCGGTGGTCCTTGCGGTCCGGTAGCGCCGGTGAGGCCAGAGGGGCCTTGCGGTCCGGTGGCGCCGGTAAGTCCGGCGGGGCCTTGCGGTCCGGTAGCGCCAGTGGCGCCTGTCGGTCCCTGTGGTCCAGCCGGACCCGTAACTCCCTGCGGTCCCTGCGGCCCATTCGGACCTTGTATGCCGCTCAGCGTAATATCGAGCACAGCCACATGGCCGGTCTCTTCATTCTCTTTGCTGTCCAGTAGGATAAAGGTCGTGGCAGCGCTGCCCGATGCGCTCAATGCAATTCCCAGGTTGGTAGCCGGTGTACTCACCCAGCCCTGCACCAGGCTGGTGACGTCCACGCTGATGTAGCTGCCGGCCTGTGTCACCGGGATGGTAGCGAACACCGCTCCCAAGGTTGGCGCGGAGGCATTCGTAACGGTCGCCTCGCTCCAGGCGCTGGTCACCGGCTGAACGTCAAGTGCTCCGGCCGTGTTGACCCGGTTGACGTACAGGCGCAACGTGGCGCCGGCAATCTGCCCGGAGGTGATTCCGGAGGGCAGCATTGTCAGGTCAAATTGCACGAGTGCAACATTGCCGTTGCCGACATAGAGATTGCTCAGAGTGCCGAAATTTGACGCGGGGTGCGCGCTGCTGATGTGCGCATCGCCGGCAGCCGGAATCTCCGCTGCGAAAAGGCACACCGGCGCCATCAAACTCACGAGTAGACTTGCAAGAAATAGCAGACGGACAGCTTGGTTCTTCATTTGTGCTCCTGCTGGAAAGACCTTATCTATATTCTGGGTGCGTAATCGGACCCAGGGAACTGTTCTTGTTGTCGAAACAGACAGGAAGCGGGCTTGCGCGAATTCGATCTCACTCGATCCCGTTGGTTCTGGTTGACTACCGGGCGGACTTCATGAGCTTTCTTGCCCTTAATTCTTTTCTAATCCGCTGCGCTTCCGAGCATGTTTCACCCACATCGAATACAAAGCCTGACAGAAACTTCGACTCTGAACCCGAGTATCTTTATGGAAATGCGATTACATTTCTCTTAGAACGATACGATCGTTGCGAAAGTCATCAGCGAGGTAATGAGAAGCGCAAAAATGCGTAATGAATCCAGCCAAAACGGGTTAGTTTGATGCGGTCTGCGCACTGTCTCCATCTGATTTATCATAGGAGTCGATGGCAACGATTATGGCGAATCCCGGGACTCATTCGTTTACCAGCGACGATCCGCTGCTGCCTTCCATTGCCGAAAAAGTGATGGCGGGGGAGCGTGTGAATGCCAAGGATGCGATGGTTCTGTACGCCTCGCGCGACATTCTTGCCGTGGGCTGGCTGGCGAATCTCGTGCGGGAGAGAATGCACGGCAACGTGGCTTATTTCAACGTGAATCGCCACATCAATCCCACCAACGTCTGTGTGGCGGCCTGCCGGTTGTGCGCCTTTGGGCGTAAGAAGGGCAGTGACGGCGCTTACACCATGGCGCTGGAACAGGCCTTCCAGACTGCAGCCAGCGGGTACTCGGAGGCGGTTACCGAGTTTCATGTCGTCGGCGGTCTGCATCCCGACCTGCCGCTGGATTATTTTCTAGACCTGGTGCGGGGGTTGAAACAACGTTTTCCCCGGGTGCATATCAAGGCCTTCACCATGGTAGAGGTATCGTTTTTTGCCAAGCGCTACAAATTGAGCACACGCGAGGTATTGCAGAAGCTGCGCGATGCCGGTGTGGATTCCATGCCCGGAGGCGGAGCCGAAATCTTTGCCGAACGCGTACGGGCGATCATTTGCGACCATAAAATTGACGGCAACGAATGGCTGGAAACGGCTCGCCTGGCCCACCAGATGGGGTTCAAGAGCACCGCCACCATGCTGTACGGCCACATCGAAAACGACGAGGACCGGGTGGATCATCTGCTGCGGCTGCGCGCGCTGCAGGATGAGACCGGAGGTTTCCAGACCTTTATCCCGCTGGCCTTTCATCCCGCCCATACGCTCCTGCCGCACCTGCCGGTTACGAGTGGCATGACCGACCTGAAGCAGATCGCCGTTTCCCGGCTGGTGCTGGATAACTTCCCACACATCAAGGCCTACTGGCAGATGATGACGCCGAAGATCGCGCAGATTGCATTGCGCTTTGGAGCCGACGATATCGATGGCACGGTGGTGGAGGAAAAGATATACCACGACGCCGGCGCCACCACGCCCCAGGGACTGAGCCGCGAAGAACTGGTGCGGCTGATCCGGGAAGCGGGGCGCGAGGCGGTGGAGCGCGACACGCTCTATCAGCCGGTGGCGAGGTAACGGATCCGTGATTCAGCTTACCGGCGCCGGAAAGCGCTTTGGCCACAAAGTGCTGTTTCAGAATCTCGACTGGCTGGTGACGCCGCAGGCGCGCATCGGCCTGGTCGGTTCCAACGGTACGGGTAAGTCCACGCTATTGAAGGTGCTTGCCGGCCAGGAGACGGTCGATTACGGCTCCATCGTCCGGGCCAAAGGCACCAGCGCCGGTTATCTGCCGCAGGATGGCCTTTCCGTTGCCGGAAAAACCGTATTCGCCGAGTGTCTCTCCGTCTTCTCCGACCTGCGCGAGATGGAAGTGGAGATGGAGACGCTGGTACATAGCATGGCCGAACTGGATCCGGCCGGACGCGAATACGCCGCCGCCGCCGACCGGTATCAGCGATTAGAAGGCGAGTTCCGGACGCGCGACGGCTATGCCCTGGAAGCCCAGGTCGGGACCGTGTTGAGCGGCTTGGGGTTCCGCCGGGAAGATTGGAGCCGGCCTTGCGAGCAGTTCTCCGGCGGTTGGCAGATGCGGATTGCCCTGGCAAAGCTTCTGCTGCAGAAACCGAATCTGCTGCTGCTGGACGAACCCACCAACCATCTGGACCTGGAAACGCGCAACTGGCTGGAAGACTACCTGCATAGCTATCCTTATGCGTATCTGCTGGTTTCGCACGACCGGTACTTTCTCGACGTTACCGTCAATAAGATTGCCGAAATCTGGAACCAGAGCGTGCATTTCTATGCCGGCAATTACGACGGCTACCTGAGCCAGAAGCAGCAGCAGCGCGAACAACTGGAGGCTGCGGCCCGCAATCAGAAAGAACGCATCGAGCAACTCGAAGCGTTTATTACCCGCTTCCGGTATCAGGCGACAAAGGCAAAACAGGTCCAGAGCCGGATCAAGGAGCTGGAGCGCATCGAGCGCATCGAGATTCCTCCGGAAGAAAAGACCGTTCATTTTTCCTTTCCCCAACCGCCCGCTTCCGGGCGCATGGTGGCTGAGGCGAGTGGGCTGGGAAAAATCTATGCCGTACCTTCCGGCGTGCCCGGAGCGGAAGATGGGAAACTCCGGGTCTTCGAAGATGTCGGGTTTGTCGTGGAACGCGGCGACCGGATCGCCCTGGTCGGTCCCAACGGAGCGGGAA
>CAZUCM010000071.1:0-10984 GCA_964619235.1 uncultured Terriglobales bacterium | reverse complement strand
ATTCACGGGGCCCGCCGTCACCAGACGGACAATAGTTGCGGGAGCATATAACCTTTTCGAGTATTGTGCGCGGACGGCAGCATCTCCTACAATGCAGGCCGGCCTCTTTCAAATCCATTTATGACGTGGAATCCGCAAGGAGGATGTTGTGCGGCGTTTTTTTTTCATGGCAGTCAGCGGTGCGCTGGCCGCCGCGCTGAGTTTTTCCGGTTGTCATGAGAATACGGAGACCGCCGGTAGTGCGATTCGCATCGGCGTCATCACTTCCCTCACCGGCGCCAATGCCGCCTTTGGACAGGCCCACAAAGCCGGCTATACCATCGCCGTAAATGAGATTAATGCGGCCGGCGGTATCAACGGAAAACAGTTGGCCCTGGATTATTTCGACGATCAGAGTTTGGGAGACAAGGCCATCCAGGGAGTCATCAAACTGGTCGACCAGGACCACGTGCCACTCATCCTGGGCGCTTATTCATCCGAAAGCACCCGGGCCATTGAACCAATCGTGACGCAAAGGCAGATTCCTTTGATCATGCCTACGGCAGTGGCCGACAACGTGATGGAAACCGGTTCTCCCTGGGTATTTCGCATCTGCGCGGGATCCAGATCGTTTGCCGAGGCCACCCTCGATTTCCTGGAGCATAACGGGAATCCGAAGACCCTGGCAATTGTGTACGAGAACACAAATTTCGGCCAGTCGAATAATAAATCCATGACGGTGGCGGCGCAGGAAAGCGGCCTGAAAATTGTGGCCAGGGAAGGATATGAAGCGAGCTCCACCGATTACACGGCGGTTCTGCGCCGGGTGAAGGCAAAGAAGCCCGATGTCATCTACTTTGCTTCCTATCTGCTGGATGCCAGCACCCTCATGCGGCAGGCCCGGCAGACCAACCTGAATGCCAAGTACTTTACTTCGGCAGGCACGGGCTTTGCGACCGCGGAGTTTCTGAGTCCGGAAAAAGGCGCGGGCCAAGACGCCGAATACACATTCTCGGTTTCGCAGTGGCTGCCTTCGGCCGCCTGGAAAGGTTCCCAGGAATTCGACCGGAAATACTTCGGCGCTACCGGGATGCACCCCGCTTATCACGGTATGGAAGCATACGCCACGTTATGGACCGCCGCCGAAGCCCTTAAGGCCGCCGGCGCGGGCACCCCGGTTGCCATCCGCGACGCCATTCGCAACCTGGACATTCCAGAATCGGCGTTTGGCCCGGTAAGGTTCGATGCGCGAGGACAAAATGCGCACCCCGTCCTGATCACCCAGGTCCAGGGGGGACAATATAAAGTCGTCTGGCCGCCCGACGCGGCCGTCGCCAAACCCATTGTTCCCGCCCCGGAATGGAACCAGCGATAGAACAACCCGGGAATTGACCTATCCGGGCAGGACGATTTGTGTCAGGGCACGAACTCAGGTCATGCCCCGGCACAAATCCAAAGCGCAGTTCCTTAGCAGTGAACGATCTTTTCCGACTTGATGCCGCGGGTGGCATTGCGGGAATCCACTACCAGCTTGGACTCCGCAACGATCTTGGCATAGTCGTAATCGGAGTGGTCGGTCACGATGAGAACACAGTCGTACTGCCCCAAATTCTCCAGCGGCGCGCACTTCATGTTCAATTTGTAATGACGTCCCTGCCCGACCGACTTGAAATAGGGGTCGTTGTACTGGACCTCGGCGCCTTCCTTCTGCAGCAGTTCGATAATCGTCAGCGAAGGAGACTCGCGCAGGTCGTCGATATCTTTCTTGTACGCCACTCCTAAAACCAGCACCTTGGAGCCGTTAATGGCCTTCTTGTGCCCATTGAGTCCTTTCACCACCGCGTTCACCACATGGTATGGCATGGCGGAATTGATTTCGCCGGCCAGCTCGATAAAGCGGGTTTGAAAATCGAATTCTTTGGCCTTCCAGGAGAGGTAGTAAGGATCCACGGGAATACAGTGTCCGCCCAACCCAGGGCCGGGATAGAAGGCCTGGAAGCCGAAAGGCTTGGTCTTGGCCGCTTCGATGACCTCAAAAATATCGATGTTCATGCGCAGGCACAACTGCTTCAGTTCGTTTACCAGCGCGATATTGACGCAGCGGTAAATGTTCTCCAGCAGCTTGGTCATTTCAGCCGCAGCCGGGGTGGAGACGCGCACCGTGCGCCGGAAAATCGATCCGTACAGCGCCGCCGCCAATTCACTGGCCTGCGCATCGACACCGCCAACGACTTTGGGAATGTCGTGGCGGGCAATATCGACGCGGCCCGGATCCTCGCGCTCCGGCGAGAAGGCCACGTATATGACATTGCCGCTTTCGCTCCCGTTGCGGGCGACTTTCAAGCCGGCGCGATTACCCTTCTCCAGAATCGGCAACACCACTTCCTCGGTAGTGCCGGGATATGTGGTGCTCTCCAGTACGATCAGTTGCCCTGCTCTGAGGTGCGGAGCAATCGATTCGACCGTAGTGGTGATGTAACTCATATCGGGCTCCCGATACTCATTCAACGGCGTGGGCACGCAGATGATCACCGCATCCATTTCGGAAATAAGGGCATAATCCGAAGTGGCGCTAAATCCGCGGTCGCGAGCCTGTTGAATTTCAGCCGCCTCGATGCGGACGATATAGGAACCGCCCTTGGTCAAGGTCTCGATTTTTCGGGAATCGATATCGAACCCGGTAATGGAAAACTTCTGATCACTGAAAAGCAATGCCAAAGGCAAACCGACATAGCCCATGCCAATGACGCCAACCCGGGCTTGCCGGGCATCTATCTTCTGTTTCAAATCACCAGCTAAACTCGCCAAAACCGGTTTCATGCCCATCCTCATACTCCGCGAAAGGTTAATTTGTCATTGTAACAACGAGTTGCCACCGGGGAAACGAAAACCAACGCCAGGGACACGGAGGTAACCGGAACCTCCAATTACTGAATTACTTACCTTGAACCGACTGCTTATACCAATCCACAGTGCGCTGCAGACCTTCCTCGAAGAAAACCACGGGTTTGTAACCCAGCGCCGCCTGCGCCGCGCTGATATCGGCCAGAGAATGCTTGATGTCCCCGGTCCTGGCCTCGGCGTATAAGGGCGAGCCACGGTAGCCGG
This sequence comes from uncultured Terriglobales bacterium, assembly GCA_964619235.1. Classification (GTDB taxonomy): domain Bacteria; phylum Acidobacteriota; class Terriglobia; order Terriglobales; family Acidobacteriaceae; genus CAZUCM01. The sequence goes on along the minus strand of CAZUCM010000071.1, from coordinate 7,897 downwards.
TCATGCCCTGTAGAAGCTTATAGGTCTGATTCAGCGTGATTTCGCGGCCACAGGCGATATTAAACACCCGCCCTACGCAGGCTTCAGCCGGAGCCACACTGGCCTTTAAATTAGCCTGCACCACGTTTTCGACGAACGCAAAATCGCGGCTCTGTTCGCCATCGCCAAAAATCGTGGGCTGTTGGCCTCCCAGCATGAGCGTAATAAATTTGGCGAGCACCCCGGAATAAGGGGACGACGGATCCTGTCGCGGGCCAAACACGTTGAAGTAACGCAACGAGACGGTCTCCAGCCCGTAACAACGGTAAAAGGAGGTCATATATAACTCGCCCGTATGTTTACCGACCGCGTAGGGCGAAATGGGATCCGGCATCATGCCTTCATGTTTGGGCGAGCAAGGCTGATCGCCATAAGCCGAGGACGAGCCGGCATAGACCACCCGCTTCACTTTGGCGTCGCGGGCGGCAATCAAAAGGCTTACGGTAGCATCAATATTCGCCTGGTTGCTGCCCCAGGGATCGGCTACGCTCTTGGGGACCGAAGGAATCGCCGCCTGGTGCAGCACATAGTCCATTCCTTCGCACGCCGCATGCGCGGCAGCGCTGTCCAGCAGATCGGCCTGGCGAAAATCAATCTGGCCCAGCAACTCGTTGAGGTTCTCCATGCGCCCGGTAGCCAGATTATCGATGCCACGCACGCTGTCGCCCCGCTGCACCAATGCCCGGGCCAACGCCGAACCCACGAACCCCGCTATTCCCGTGATCAGGTATTTTGCCATTCCTTCAGACCCGATTCCTGTGTTTCATCAGATGGAAGCCTCTCTGTTTTTATCATTTACAGGGCATGGCGGGAAAGTATCTTTTCCGGAGGTCCGGCCTCGCCCAAAATCGGGCAGGCACTGGCGAAGCCCCCCTCCGGCTGTTACAATCCGGCGCAGTTACTAAATCAGCATGCCGGATATGCATTCCGCCAACTGGCCGTGCTGATTTTTGGAGGCTGTCGCCATGGGCGAACTCGTCGTAATCGTTCCGCTGGTCATAATCGCGCTCTATCTCATGAACTCCATCAAGATCCTGAAGGAGTACGAGCGAGGGGTTATTTTCCGGCTGGGCCGGGTTCTGCCCAGCCCGAAAGGTCCTGGCCTCATCTTCGTTTTCTCGCCCCTGGATACCATTGTGCGGGTCTCTTTGCGGCAGGAGGCCCTGGAAGTGCCTCCGCAGGACATCATTACCCGCGATAACGTCACTTTGAAGGTCAACGCGGTCATCTTCCTGCGCGTCGTCGATCCCAGCCGCGCGGTGATTGAGGTTTCCAACTACCTGTACCAGACTTCGCAGTTCGCGCAGACTACGCTGCGTTCGGTGCTGGGCGAAGTCGAGTTGGATGAATTGCTGGCTCATCGCGAAAAAATCAATCTGCGCTTGCAGGCCATTCTCGACCAGCACACCGACCCCTGGGGCGTGAAAGTGTCGAATGTGGAAGTGAAGCAGGTCGATATGCCCGAATCGATGCTGCGCGCCATGGCCAAGCAGGCGGAGGCGGAGCGCGAAAAGCGCTCGAAGATCATTCACGCCGAAGGCGAATTTTCGGCCGCACAACGCCTGGTGGATGCCGCACATTTGCTCTCCACCGAACCGGTCGCCATCCAGCTGCGATATTTGCAGACCTTGACTGAAATCGGGGTGGAAAAGAACACCACCATCGTCTTCCCGTTGCCTTTGGATATGTTTTCCGGCTTGCAGAAACTGCTCAATCATTCGCTGGAATCCGGCAACAAGAACGAGAAACAATAAGGATTATGTCCGATCGAGAAACTGAAATCACGTTAGGCGCCGGCCGCCTGCTTGGCCTGTTTTTCGGCTTGGCCGTGGTGTGCGCCATTTTCTTCGTGGCAGGATACCGGCTGGGCAAGCGCTCGCCGGGCACCGGCGGGCCGTTGACCGATGTTCCAGCCGTCCCCGGTTCCGCGGCGGTAAAGCCGGCAGCCACCCAGGGAGCCCTGGTCATCAAGCCGAACTGCGCGAATACGCCGGAAGGTTGCGGCCAGGCATCACCGGAAGGCACCCCGGCGGATGCCTCCGCCAACTCCGGCACGCCCGGCACAACCCCTGGCGATACTACCCAAGCCGCCGCTCCCTCCGCAGCCACTCCGCCCACGCCGGAGCCGGTTCGCAGCGACAATTCCACCGGATACATTGTGCAGGTGGCCGCCGTCAGCAAGCAGCAGGACGCCGAAGCCCTGGTTGCAGCACTGCGCAGAAAGCAATATCAGGTATTTATCGCCACCTCGGCCGCGGATAATCTTTTCCACGTCCAGGCCGGCCCCTTCGGCGATTCCAAGGACGCGGAGGCAATTCGCAGCCGCCTGATTGCCGATGGATACAATCCCATCGTGAAACGATAGGAAGAGTTCCAAGTTTTCAAATTTCGAGTTTCAAGCCGGAGGCAGACACCTCCAAGCTTGGCTTGCCGGGCGGAAACTTGAAACTCGAAAGCTGAAACTCTAGGAGAAGCGCTCTTCTTTCCAGGGATCGCCGTACATGTGGTAGCCGTTCTGCTCCCAAAAGCCGGGAGCATCCTGGTCAAGAAACTCCAGGCCTCGCACCCATTTCACCGATTTCCACGCGTACAGGTGAGGCACAATCAGCCGCAGCGGATACCCATGCTCGGGGGTTAGCGGTTGGCCGTCGTGGTGAGTGGCAAAAAGCACGTTCTCGCGGTCCAAATCGGCTAGCGGCACATTGGCGGTAAACCCCTGTTCGGCATGCACGAGCACGTGCTTCGCTTCCGGCTTCACCGGCAATCGCCGCAGCAATTCACGGAAACCAATTCCCTCCCAGAGGTTGTCAAAACGGCTCCAGCGCGTAACACAATGGAAGTCGCTGGTAACCCGGATTCCGGGCAAAGCACTAAATTCATCCCAACGAAAAGATACCGGTTTTTCTACTGAGCCCCACACGCGAAAGTCCCAGGATTGCGGATCAAAACGCGGCACGGAGCCGTAGTGCAGCACCGGCCACTTCAACGTGGCTGATTGGCCCGGCGGCAGGCGTTTTTCCGCCAGCATCTTGCGCTCCAGCGCTTTGCGTTCTGCACCCTCGTTGTAAGACGTTTCCTCTGCCATGTCGAAAAAGCTCTCAGCCGTCTGCTATCGGCCAAACCAGCTAAGCATACCGCTAAAACCGATTCACTGAGTTTGACGCTGGAATGAGGAGAAAGGCTTCTTCATCCGGCAAGCACCGATCTGCCGCCTGGCTGATCGCTGACGGCTGATGACTGAAATTGGGGGGAGTATCCCGTTTTCCGTTCCACGCCGCTTATGCAGCGTGGAACGGAAATCATGGAACGCTTATTTGGATACTGCGGCGAAGAAGTCCGAAGAAAGCAGCGACTGGAATTGATTGTCGTTGGCCTTGAAGTGCACGCGCAGGCTGTTACCGTCCGAATCCGCCGAAAGGTTATCCACCGCCAGTTTGTCGTTGCCGGTAGTGGTCATCCGCTTATACGCCATGCCTGCCTTCACCAGGGCGGAGAGGGTTCCGGCCGTAATCGAGTCGGAAGTTACCACGTCGAGATCGAACTTGACGCCGCTGCTGAAGTCCATCGAATAACGCGATCCCAGAATATGCTTTTTCACGTTGTCGTAATCGGCGACCTGCGAGGCATCACCCAGCGCCGACTTCAGCATGTTCTGTGTGCCTTCCTGGTCCAGAACGCTCCATATCGCCCCATCATTGGCGCCGCTGAGCAGGTCGGTGACTTCGGCATTGCCGGCTATGTTTTCCGCGTCACCATTGCGGGCATCCAGGGAATCCCGGATGGCGCCATCGTCGCCAAACAGCATGGTGAAATCGTCCAGAAACGTCATCTGCAGGCCGGCGCCACTGGGATACAGGCTCGAAAGATGGTATTTGACCGGCTTGATCTTCTCTGCGGCAAAGCGCTGGATAATCTTCTTGGCCGAAAACTGGCCCTGGGCAATGCCAATCATGCGCAGCCCGCCCTTATCGTTGCGGTAAGTCACGAAGGCCAGCGTATCCACGTCTTTGTCGGGATTGATCCCCACGCCACGCAACGCATCCTCAAACGATCTCAGATCCGGCGGCATCACCTTGTCTTTCAGCGCCATCGCCGTGGTCGAAGCCTTCATGGCGCGGTAATCCACGCTGATGATCTGCTGCACTTCTTTGGGAATCACGCTGCGGGCGGCCGTCGCCAGAGGAGCGGCCAGCGCCGCGTTGCTGATAAGACAGAGAACGGTTGCGATCAATCCAATGCGTTTCATTTACCCTCTTCTTCCAGTTCCAAGCTTGCAGATTACGGTTTGCACCCAGCGCATCGCATCATTTCCGCTGAAAGCTGTACGTTGAAATCCGCGACCGGAGATAATGTCTTTATTGTAAACAACCCTGAACCAAGGTTAAAGACGTGCCAACCTCAAAAATGTGAGTGACGAAAGTACATGGGCCGCATGCAGGTTTTCGGTTGTCCGTCCTCAGCCAGCGACGAACTGCGCACTTGGCACCTGCTCCCACATGGCACTACGGCTTTGCTTCCCGTTCGATCCGCGTTCATCCGCGCTAATCCATGGCTGAGGATTTCCCCGGGTTTGGCCAATCAGGACTCCTGCTTCAAGGCAGCCACGCGTTTCCCCGTTTCGCGCCTGAAATCCTCATCGGCCAGCGATGCAAGATTGATTTCCACGTTCGCCGTGGCGCCCTGCATGGCCGCATCCGCCAGCGCGATTGCTGCCGTAAGGTCGGACGCCATTTTCGGATTGGTGATGGGCTGCAGCCGCCGCGCCCAATCCCGGACTTCGCGCGCGCGCTCCAGCACCTCCAGGGGAACCTGGGTGGCAACTTTCAGTGCCTCGGCAATCGCCTCATCGCCATTCGCTGCGGTTTTCGCCTGTTGATAGGCTCTTACCACCGCGTCGTAGGCCGCAGCGTCTCCCTCAATCGCCGCCTTCAACTCTTCGCGCAAAACAGCCAGGCGGGCCAGAGCCTCGCCAAGCTCGCCTTCGTATGGACGATATTTCTTTTTTCCGTGCGACATTCCGGCCACCATGGAACACAACGCCGCAGCCATGGCCGCAGTGGCGGCTGAGGCACTGCCGCCCCCCGGAGTTCCCGTGGGCGCCGCCAGCTTCTCCAGAAATGGCTCGATGCCACCGCGCAAATTTTCGCCGGCCGGCTTGCCGCTCATGACTGCCGCCAGGCGGTTTTCCAGCACCAGCGCCGCATCGAAGTTCTCGATCTGCAAAAACCATTCGGCTGCGTTTTCCAGCGCCTTTTTCGGAATAAGACCCACAATCTCGCTGGAAAACGGCGACGCCCCGTAGCGCGCCGCTTCCCGGCGGACAGCTTCAAAGACGCGCGCCACCGGAGTTTGCTCAAAGTCGGTCAGGTTCATCGACACCTGTGCCAGTCCCCGCACAAGCACGCCCATTGCCTTCACGTAACGCAGGCCGCCACTGGAAAAGCGCACCGCCTTGGCGACTTTTTTGGCGATCTCCACGTCGGGAGTATTCAGATAGATGTTGTAGGCGATGAGAAACTTTCGCGCCCCCACCACAGTGGCGCCTGCCGTCGGATGGATGGAAGCGTCCCCGCAATCGGGTTTGCGCGCCGGATTCGCCGCGATCTCGTCGCGCAGGCCTTCGAACTGGCCGCGGCGAATATTCTCCAGATTCTGGCGCTCGGGAATGGCCGCAGCGGCTTCGTACAGATAAACGGGAATGCGATACCGCCGCCAGATTTCGTCTCCCACCTGCCGGGCCATCTGTACGCAGTCTTCCAGCGTGGCGCCCTCAATGGGGATAAACGGCACCACGTCGGTGGCGCCCAGCCGCGGATGTGCGCCGCTATGCTTGGTGAGGTCAATCAGCTCGGCAGCTTTGCCCACGCCCCGGATCACGCTTTCCACCAGGGGCGCACGGTCGCCCACCAGCGTGATCACAGAGCGATTGTGGTCGGCATCCATCTCCCGGTCCAGCAGGTAGACCCCGGGAACCTTCATCGCTTCGACACTGGCGTCGATCTTAGCCTTATCGCGGCCTTCGGAGAAGATCGGTACACATTCGATCAGAACGGACATAACCGAAAAAGCATAGTCGGGCAACGCGGATAATTCAATTGCATTGCGAATACCGTCCCAGCTCGGTCGCCAGCCAGAGGATAGGTCCCACGTTTCTCGTTCCACGTTACCCTTGCGCAAAAGCTCAGATCAACACGAGGCGTCCACTGCCGGCCAACGGCCAACGACGGCCTTATCTCCACCACTGGTACCCCAGTCGGAACTGGAGGCCGATATTGATGCTGGGATTGTGATTACCGATGCTGGCGTTGGAGATGTGCAGCAAGTGTCCGCTAAAGCTGACCGCATGATGTGCATCGCGCACCAGTTGCAAGCCGGAAGCGATCCCGGACCCGAAATTCACCACGGAAGTATCTCCGGCAGGCACATCCTTGGAGGTAAGAATCGCCGTTCCTTCCGCTGCCACGAAGGGGACCAGCCGCTTCCCGCCGGTGAAATTCCACTTAACGATGAAGGGGCTGACCGCTCCTCCGTACACCGTCTGGCGGGAACTCGGCGTGCGATCCTGAAAGATCAGATAGAGCGGGGACAGATCCACCGCATACTCAAAGTTCCCGCGCAAGAGACCGCCGCCGTGCTGTGCCGTCAACACCTTGCCCAGGCGCATCCCCGCATTGGCAAACTGGAACGAGGTTTCATGGCCGAGTCCGGTGCCTCCGCCGCCCCATAGGCCAACTTCGGTCGCCCCTTTTTTCATGGGCAGTTCCTGAGCCAGACCCGCGGCAACGCAGCTCAAAAGGATCAGTAGTATGCAACCGAGGCGTGCAGCCTTCATCGTTCTCTCCTGAACTTCATGAAATTGAGTCTCTTAAGGACACCAGTGTACAAGAAAGCCGCCAATGTCACTCACTCCCCGGGAGTCTCCGGTGCTATTCCGGTAGCCCCGCCAAGCCAAGGGAAATCATCGTCTCCCGTTGACAGGCACCTATCATGGCTGTCTTCGTGGTGAATGAGTGCCGTCTCGCGGCGAACCGTTCCATGCAAAAAAAGCACAGCCCGCAGGCTGTGCCTTCGCAATCGGAAACTTGCTATTACTGCGCAGCCTCTTCCAATTCTTTTTCGTCGATATCGAAATTCGCGTAAACGTGCTCGACGTCTTCGTTTTCTTCCAGAGCGTCCATCAAGCGGATCATGGTGCCCACCGCGGGACCTTCCAGCTTGATGTAATTCTGCGGAATCATGGCCACTTCCGAGACGGCAGGTTTGATATTGGCTTTGCCCAGCGCTTCCATGAAGGCTTCGAACGCCGACGGTTCGGTGATAATTTCCCAATTGTCGCCGTCGTCGCGCAGATCCTCCCCGCCAGCTTCCAGGACGAGGTTCATCAACTCGTCTTCCTTGGCGTCGGCCTTGGGGATTACGATGGATCCCTTCTTATGGAACATCCAGGACACCGAACCGGCCTCGGCCATGTTGCCGCCATTCTTGCCCAACGCATGCCGGATCTCGCTAACCGTGCGGTTGCGGTTGTCGCTGGAAATGTCGATCAGCACAGCAACCCCGCCGGGGCCGTAGCCTTCCAACATGAACTCTTCATAGCTCACGCCGGGCAGTTCGCCGGTGCCGCGCTGGATGGCGCGTTTGATGTTGTCGGCCGGCATGTTCTCGGCCTTGGCCGCCGTCACCGCCGTGCGCAAGCGCGGATTCTTGTCGACATCCCCGCCGCTTTTCGCCGCGATGGTGATTTCTTTGATGAGGCGGGTAAAAATCTTCCCGCGCTTAGCATCCAGCGCGCCCTTCTTATGTTTAATGGTGGCCCATTTGGAATGGCCAGACATGATGCTACCCCTTTAATTCATGA
>CAZUCM010000070.1:0-11020 GCA_964619235.1 uncultured Terriglobales bacterium | reverse complement strand
GGATCAAGCCGGGGCTAAAGCCAAGACAGAGTGTTGATCGAGCCGCCGGGAACACGCGCCGTTCTCCCGGTTTCCGAAAAGATCTGGTGAATCATCCGGGATAGCTACCAACCACTAACTACCAGCTACTCACTGTTACTTCGCCAACTGGTACCCTGCAAAGAAATAGCTCAACTCGAAACGGGCCGTGTCATCCGCGTCACTGCCGTGAATGGCGTTGCGCTCGATATTGGTTCCGTATTTCTTGCGTACGGTGCCTTCGGCGGCCTTGGCGGGATCGGTGGCGCCCATGAGTTCGCGCAGATCGGCGATGGCATTCTCTTTCTCCAGCGCCATTACCACAATGGGCCCGCTCGACATGAAATTCGTCAGCGCCTCAAAGAACGGCTTGCTGGCATGTACCGCGTAAAAACCTTCCGCTTGTGTCTTGGTGATGTGCAGCATCTTCATTCCCAGGATCCGGAACCCCTGCTTCTGGATCATGGCCGTAATTTCGCCGGTTACGCACTTTTCGAATGCGTCCGGTTTCACAATGGTAAAAGTCCGTTGCAACGTCTTCATGCTTGCGTATGTACCCTTTCTGCTTATGCGGCAGTGTATAGAGTTTATAGTTTACAGTTTACAGCCGGATCGCCCTTCGCTTGCGTGCAAAACCGCTTTTTCACAGAAACGATCCATGGCGAAGGTGCATGGAGTTGCTCATTTGCGTCCGAGTTACGGGGTTGGTCCGGCTGTAAGCTGCAAACTGAAAGCTTCCGTCATCCAATTGCCTGCACCAAAGTCTCGCCCAGAGCTGCGGGCGACTGGGCCACGTGAACTCCGGCTGCCTGCAGCGCCTGGATCTTTTCCGCGGCCGTGCCTTTGCCGCCGCTGATGATAGCGCCGGCATGGCCCATGCGGCGTCCCGGAGGCGCAGTCTGGCCGGCGATGAACGACACCACCGGCTTGGTCACATGCTTGCGGATGAACTCCGCCGCCGTCTCTTCGGCATTGCCGCCGATCTCACCGATCATAATAATGGCCTGGGTCTCCGGATCGGCTTGAAACAGCGTAAGCGCATCGATGAAATTGGTGCCAATGATGGGATCGCCGCCAATGCCGATCGCGGTCGATTGCCCAATGCCCCGGACTGTCAACTGGTGCACGGCTTCATAGGTCAGCGTTCCGGAGCGGGAAACGATGCCGATATTCCCTTCGCGATGGATGTGACCCGGCATAATGCCCATTTTGCACTTGCCCGGAGAAATAATTCCCGGACAATTCGGCCCGATCAGCCGCGATTTTCCCGTCTTGAGGAACTCCCAGGCCCTCACCATGTCCAGCGTGGGAATGCCCTCGGTAATGCAAACGATCAGCGGCACGCCGGCAGCGGCGGCTTCCATAATGGCGTCGGCAGCCACCGGCGGCGGCACGAAAATCATGCTGGCATTGGCGCCGGTCTCGCGCACCGCCTGCTCCACGGTATTGAAAATGGGCCAGCCTTCATGGCTACTGCCGCCTTTGCCGGGAGTGACGCCACCGACCACCTTGGTGCCATAAGTCGCGCAGTTTTTGGCATGAAACGTGCCTTCGCGGCCGGTCAAACCCTGTACCAGCACTTTTGTCGATTTGTCGATGAGAATGCTCATTGTCAGTCCTTGGTGGTTGGTGGTTGGTCGTTGGCCGGAAAAACCCGGCGAGTCTCATTACTGGCCGCGAGCGGTTTGGCCAAAGACCAAAGACTACTTTGCCGCCGCTACTACCTTTTCGGCCGCATCCTTCATGGTTTCGGCCACAATAAAGTTCAAGCCTGAATTTTTGAGGATTTCCCGGCCGGCCTCAACGTTGGTCCCTTCCAGGCGCAGAATAATGGGCAACTGGATCTTGGTTTTCCGGGCCGCCGCCACCACGCCGTTGGCCAGCGTATCGACCCGCAAAATACCACCAAAGATATTGATTAAGACGGCGCGAACATTCTTGTCGCTCAACAGGATTTCGAAGGCGTGGGTCACCTGCTCCTCGTTGGCGCCACCGCCTACGTCCAGGAAATTCGCCGGCATGCCGCCCGCGTACTTGATGATGTCCATGGTCGCCATGGCCAGGCCGGCGCCGTTCACCATGCAGCCGACGGTGCCGTCGAGTTTGATGTAGTTCAGCCCGTATTTACTGGCTTCCACCTCCAGCGGATCCTCTTCGGTAACATCGCGTAACTCCTTGATGTCGGGATGCCGGTACAGGGCATTATCGTCAAAATTCATCTTGGCATCGAGCGCCAGCAACCGCCCGTCAGTGGTGGAAATAAAGGGATTGATTTCCACCAGCGAAGCGTCCGTCTCTTCAGCGGCTCTGGAGAGCGCCATCATGAATTTGACGGCGGAATTGATCTGGGCAGGCTTCAGGCCAAGCGCAAAGGCCAGCTTGCGGGCCTGGTAGGCCTGCAGGCCCAGGCCCGGCTCGATGTACTCCTTCACGATGGCCTCCGGGTTTTCCGCCGCCACCTGCTCGATCTCCATGCCGCCGGCCGCCGATGCCATAAATACGTTCTTCGCCGACTGCCGGTCCAAGACCACGCCGAGGTAGAACTCCTTTTCAATGGGAAGCGTTTCCTCGATCAGCAAGCGGCTTACAACACGGCCCTCCGGCCCCGTCTGGTGGGTGATCAGCGTCATGCCGAGCATCTTTCGCGCCAGTTGCGTGGCCTCGTCCACCGACTTGGCCAACTTCACGCCGCCGCCCTTGCCCCGGCCCCCGGCATGAATCTGGGCTTTCACCACCACGCCTCCCGCTCCGGCTTTGAACAGGTTGCGAGCCGCATTCTCGGCTTCTTCCGGGGTCTGCGCCATCTCGCCCCGGGGAACCACTACTCCGTACCTGGAAAGTATGTTTTTCGCCTGATATTCGTGAATTTTCATTGCTCACGCATGGGCGGGTGCGGCACCCGCGACCAAATAGATTTCCAAACCGATGATCCCCACAAACTTCGGGGATTGTAAGTCATATGGTAAGGCAGGAGCAACAACAGCGTTCGACCTATCACAATCCACGTTTCTGACAACCTTGCGGGGGAACCGCGGATGCACCATTGCGGTTGCAGTTCCGCTTGCCCGTGCTATGATCGCACGCATCAGCCGGGCAACTGCTTCGTTCTACGGCGTGAACACCAGCAGGCGGCGGTAATGAAGATTCGTTCCCATTTGCGATGGCTGATGGCCGTCGGATTCGCAGGAATCACGGCCTTTGCCGCTGTTGCATTTACGGCTTTGCGACAGATCGAGGTCAACGGCCCCCTCTACCGCCAGATTTCCCTCAGTAAAGACCTGGAATCCGATTACGTACCTCCTTCGGAGAGCCTCCTGCAGGCCGCGCTGCTCTGCAACAAAATGAACGAAGCCTCCAGCGGCCCACAGCTGCAGCGTTATCTCCAGGGTTTCTACAACGCAAGAGAGGACTTCGAAGCGACCTACGCCGAATATATGCGGCGAGTGCCGGAGGGCAGGCTGAAGACCATGATGCGCGGCACCGCCCATACGACTGCGGAGCAGTACTTTCAGATCGCGCAGCAGGAATTCATCCCTTCCCTCATGCAGGGCGACCACAAGAAGGCGCGAGAGGTGCTGACTTCGCGGATGATGCCACTTTATGAACAGCATGCCGAGGCGGTGGACCTGATTGTAGCGATGGCTCAGGAGGAGGCGCACAGCGGCGAGTTAAAGGCCGGCGAAAGCGTCCGTTTTTATACGCGAGCGATGGCAGGGGTCTGGTTGCTGTTGCTCATTGCCGGCGGGGTGCTATCCATAGCCATAGCGCGCGGCATCGCCAGGCACACCGAAGAACTGATCCGGTCGGAGGAGGCCCTCAGCCAGAGCAATCGCGCACTGCGGGCTGTCTCCAGTTGCAACGCGGCGGTGGTGCATGCCACCGACGAGAAGACACTGCTGGAAAAAGTCTGTTCGATCATCGTTCGCCAAACCGGATATCCGCTGGCCTGGGTCGGATACGCGGAAAAGGACGAGGCGCAGACTGTTCGTCCGGTGGCCTGGGCGGGAGCAGTCGGCGACTTCTTCGACCGGGTGCACGTCAGCTGGGGCGACAATCGATATGGCCGCGGAAGTATGGCGCAGGCAATTCGAGAGGGCGCGCCTGTTGTCATCGACCGTCTGCAGGAGCATCCGAGTTTTGCCGTTTGGAAAGACGTCCTGACCGCCCGCAGTTTTGAATCAGTACTGGCGGTACCACTCAAGAACGGTGGCGCCGCCTTTGGCGCGCTGGCAATCTATGCGCCAAGAACCGGCAGTTTCAGCCCCGGCGAGGTGAAACTGATCGAGGAATTGGGAAATGACCTGGCGTACGGTCTGGTTTCCCTTTGGGCACGCCAGGAACGCACCGAAGCCCTGGCAGCCGTGGAACGAGCCCGGTCAGAGTTGGAAGAGCGAGTTCAGCAACGCACCGCGGAATTGAATGTTGCCAAGGAGGCTGCAGAGTCGGCCGACCGGCTGAAATCCGCTTTTCTGGCAACCATGTCGCACGAATTGCGCACACCGCTCAATTCCATCATCGGCTTTACCGGCATCGCCTTGCAGGAACTGGCCGGCCCGTTGAATCCGGAACAGAAAAAACAGCTGGGCATGGTGCAGAAGAGCGCGCATCACCTCTTGGCGCTGATCAACGATGTTTTGGACATTTCCAAAATCGAGGCAGGTCAGCTGGAGGTGCAAATGCACCCTTTCGACGTACGCACATCCGTAGAAAAAGCCGTTCACCTGCTGCTTCCCCACGCGCAACGGAAGGGATTGGAACTGGAAACGGAGATTACTCCCAGCGTGGGTATCATGGTGGGCGACAACCGCCGCATGGAGCAGGTACTGCTCAATCTTCTGAGCAATGCCATCAAGTTCACGGAGCGGGGCGGGGTGCAAGTGCACTGCGCCGCGGAAGATGGCTGGCTGGTGACCTGCGTCCGCGATTCCGGCGCCGGTATTGCTTCCGAAGAAGTGGACCGCTTGTTCCAGCCATTTCATCAGATTGACACCGGCCTGGCGCGCCAGCATGAGGGCACGGGGCTGGGACTCTCGATTTGCAAGAAGCTGGTCGAATTAATGGGTGGAGGCATCGCCGTGGAAAGCCGGCTTGGCCACGGCAGCACCTTTACATACCGCCTGCCACTCGGAGGCAAGAAACCATCGTGACGAAAACCATTTTGATCATCGAAGACAACGAGCAGAACCTTTACATGATGCGCTTTCTGCTGGAAAAGCATGGGTTCAGCGTACTGGCGGCCACGGACGGGCAACAAGGGATCGAAATGGCGAGCAGTAAGCGCCCGGACTGCATTCTTCTTGACATTCAACTGCCAAGAATGGATGGTTACTCCGTTGCCATGGCACTGCGCAGAGATACAAAGCTGAGGGATACGCCGATTATCGTCGTCACCTCATATGCCATGGCGGGAGACCGGGAAAAGGCGCTCTCGGCCGGCGCCAACGACTACATTGAGAAACCCATTGACCCGGAAACCTTTGTGGCACAGGTGGGCAAGCACATAGCGGCATGAGCCGCACCCGGAGGGAAGGAACGTTCTATGAGAAAGGCGCTGATTGTCGACGACAAGGAAGATAATCTTTACTTTCTCGACACCCTTCTCAGAGCCCACGGCTACCAGGTGGAGGCGGCGCACAATGGGGCGGAAGCCCTGTCGCTGGCCTCTGCCGCTCCTCCCGACCTGTGCATTTCGGATCTGCTTATGCCGGTGATGGATGGATTCTCCTTTTGTCAGGCGTGGCGTAAAGATCCGCGATTGGCGGATATTCCCTTCGTGGTGTACACCGCAACCTATACCGAGCCCGGGGATGAAGAACTGGCCTTCCAGGCAGGCGCCGACCTGTTTTTGCTCAAGCCGCAGGAGCCTGAGGCTTTCATGCAGGCGATAGGCGAGGTGATGCAAAAGCACGCCGCCCGAACCCTGGTGCGGCACCCGATATCCGTGGGCCAACCTGAGATCTTCCTGCGGGAGTACAACACCGTTCTGGTTCGAAAATTGGAAGAGAAGCTTGCCCAACTGGAGGCCTCGCATCGCCGCCTGACCGAGGACGCGGTGGAACGCAAACACGCCTTCGATTCCTTGCGCCAGTCCGAGGAACGCTTCAGCAAGGCTTTTCGCTTGAATCCCGTAATGATGGCAATTGCGAAGGTCAAAGGCGGCATAGTGGACGTGAACGATGTCACGCTGCAAACCCTCGGCCTTACCTTGGAGGATGCCGTGGGCCGAACCGCCGATGAACTCGGGATTTCCGTGGAACCGGCGGCAAAGCTCCGGGAAGAATTTCGCCGGGCGGACTTTAGAGTGCGCAACCGAGAGACGCAGTACCGGGCACGTTCCGGCGAAGTACACACATTTCTTCTCTCCTCCGAGCTGATTTACCTCGCCGGCGAACCGCACGTGCTGCTGATGGGACCGGAAATCACGGAACAGAAGCAGCAGGAACAGCTCATGCGCATGCTGAGTTCGGCGGTGACCACGGCATCGGATGCCATTCTCATCACCGATAGCGACATAAATCCCACCCCGACGGTCCTGTACGCCAATCCCGCATTTACGCGTCTCACCGGTTACTCCAGCGAAGAACTGATCGGCCGCAGAACCAGCAGCACCTTTGGCGCCCGCATGGATTCCCGGGACACAGCCGAAATCAGGCAGGCGCTTTTGGCTGGAAATACCTTTCATGGCGAGGTAACAAACTACACCAAAGACGGACGATCCATATGTGTTGAGTTAGACATCGTTCCGGTTCGCGACGACTCCGGCGTCGTCACCCACTTTGTCGCGATTCGCCGCGACATCTCGCGGCGCAAAAGCGAAGAGCTGGACCGGAAACAATTGCTCCGCCTGGTCTTTGAGGCGCAGGGCGAAGAGCGGCGCCGCATTTCGCGCGAATTACACGACCAGGCCGGGCAGTTGCTCACCTCCATGCTGCTGCGCCTCAATCTGCTGCAGGAGGCGACCGCGGATCGCTCGGTGAGACAGGCGATACAGGAGATTTCCTCGGTAGCATCCAGCACGTTGGAGGATATTTCCAATCTGGCCCGCGGTTTGCACCCCGCCGTGCTTGAGGATTTGGGACTCACCGATGCCGTGCGGCGCGCGGTTGAGGAATTCGGCGCCGGCGGAATTTCCGCCGGCTTCCACGTATCCGGAATCACCGAACGGCTGCCCCAGCATGTCGAGCGCGAGGTTTATCAGATCATTAAAGAAGCGCTGACCAACGTCCAAAAACACTCCCGCGCCGATCGCGTCGACGTCCACCTGGAAAAGAATAACGATTCCGTCACCGCCACCATCAAGGACAACGGTGTAGGCTTCGAAAGGAATATGCGTGACGCCGGGCGAACCCACCTGGGTCTGGTGGGAATGAACGAGCGTGCATCGATGTTGGGCGGATCGCTGCAGGTCACATCGACTCCGGGAGGCGGAACCACGGTCATGCTGACGGTGCCGCTATCAAGCACGCCAGAGAGGATGATACATGAACATGTCTAAAGCGAAGACGCGCATTATCATTGCCGACGATCACGCGGTCGTCCGTGCCGGCCTGCGATTACTCATCGAAAGCCAGCCGGAGATGGAGGTAGTGGGCGAGGCCGAAGATGCTGCGGCAGCGTTGGCACAAGTCCGCGCACTGAAACCCAACGTTGTCCTGCTGGATATTACGATGGGCGGCGGCGGCGGCCTGAAGGCGCTGGAACAGATCACGAAGGAACTTCCTGAAGCGAAGGTCCTTATGTTGAGCATGCACTCCGATCCCGCCTTTGTGCGTACGGCCATGTCGGCGGGCGCCGCGGGATATGTCAGCAAGAAAACCGCTCACACCGAACTGCTGAAGGCTCTGCGCACGATTCGCGCCGGAAAACGCTATGTCGATTCCGCCGTCTCCGAGGGGTTACTCCCCGCGGCCAATCACAAGGGACCGGCATTAAGCACACGCGAGGAGCAGGTGCTGATCCTTATCGCCTCCGGCCATTCCTACCAGGAGATCGCTGACCGGATTTTTGTCAGCGTAAAGACGGTTGAGACCTACCGTTCGCGCATCATGGGAAAGCTTGAGCTGAAGAGCCGCGCCGAACTCGTGCAATACGCCATCAACGCCGGCCTGCTGGGCCGGGATACCGTCTGACCCTGACGGCTTGGGCATCCCCGCGCGGGCAATGAACGGCCTGCCCGCAGCCGAAAAGTAGGGAAATCCCTGACAAAGCCACGTCACTCTACGTAGTTCCCCTGACATTCCCGGTTGACCAGCCGCTGTACCGTTGAAATGCGTCAAAAAGCGGAGTCAACGACGCCGGAAAAGAACTACGAGGTAAGGATGTTGCAACGTGCCAATGATTTTACCGGGAACCCTCCGGAGCAAAGACCGTCAGAGGCGGAATCCGCTCTGGCGGAGTCGGAACGGCGATACCGTTCGCTGGTGGAGACTGCCATACTTGGCATTTATCGCGCCACGCTGGATGGACGCTTTCTGGCGGTGAACCCAGCCCTCGTGAGGTTGCTGGGTTACAAGAACCGCGATGAATTGCTGTGTCTGAGTCTTCCCACCGATGTTTATGTGCATGCGCCGGCTCACACACAACTGATCGCAGCCTGTATGCGCGGCCAGGAAGTGCAGCAAGACGTCGTGTGGAAGCAGAAAGACGGAAGAACCGTCACGGTCCGCCTTTCCGCGCATATCGTGTTTTCCGATTCCCAGGCCACGATTGAAGCGATTGCAGAAGACGTTACCGCCCAACGGGACTTCGAGCGGAAACTGCAGCGCCTGGAACGCATCGAGCTGTTGGGGCAGCTGGCCGGAGGGATAGCCCACGATTTCAATAATTACCTGAATGTCATCATGGGTCACGAGTCCTTGTTATCCGCGGCGATCGGTACTTCCCCAGAAGTGCACCATCATCTCCAGGAGATCCGCAAAGCCGCCGGGCATGCCGCCGAATTGACCAAACGCCTGCTGCTTTTGGGCAGGAAAGAACTCGGCGCGCCGGAAGAAGAGGTCGATCTAAATTCCGTCGTGCATGACGTAGAGGGCATGCTCAAAGGCGTCCTGCCCCCGAATATCGTGGTCACCTTGGCTCTGTCCGAACAGTCGATGAAGGTGCATGCCGCAGCCGGGGAATTCCAGCAAATCGTCGTGAATCTGGTGCTGAATGCCCGGGATGCAATGCCCGGCGGCGGCGAGATTCGCATCACCACCGAGCGCCGCGCCTGCGACGTGCCGGCGAAAACCGTAGCCGGCGACTGGCTGTCCGGAGAATACATGGTATTGTGCGTAGCGGATTCCGGCCATGGCATGGATGAAACCACCATGATTCGAGCCATGGAGCCGTTTTTTACCACCAAACCCGAGGGCAAGGGAACTGGACTGGGTCTCTCCAGTGTGTATGCCACTGTGAAACGTTACGGCGGCTCTTTGGATATTCAGACCAGCGTCGGCCTAGGCACCCGGATGACCATTTACGCACCGGTGGCGCGGGAGCAACAGACCAGTCAAGACGTGATTGAACAGATCTGCTCGGCCGCCAGAACGATTCTGGCGGTGGACGACGATTCCGC
Organism: uncultured Terriglobales bacterium; assembly: GCA_964619235.1. Lineage (GTDB taxonomy): Bacteria > Acidobacteriota > Terriglobia > Terriglobales > Acidobacteriaceae > CAZUCM01. Next base: position 1,446 of record CAZUCM010000070.1, on the reverse strand, counting down.
CATGCGCCAGCTCATGGCGGAGGCGCTGACCTCCGCGGGGTTCAAAACCCTTCAGGCTCCCACATGGAAAGAAGCGATGCTGACCTGCACGCTGGAGTCGGTTGACGTTTTCTTATGCGACCTGCAGTTGCCTGACATTTCCCGTCAGGAACTGCTGGAGGGGCTGCGTTGGCTGGACGGCAAATCCAGCATCATTGCCATTTCCGGCGGAGGGTTGAGTACGGAGGAACAGGAATATCTGGGCACTGGGGCGTTTCTGCAGAAACCCTTTTCCATCAGCCAGTTGCTTGGCGTCGTCCGCCGGCAAATCGACGCCGATGACCGGAGGCCGGACCATGACCCGGGAGATCGACAGTAGCTATTGACCCGACTTTTTCTACAGGAGAACGACATTGCCGCATCAGGATCCTAACCGGAATCCGTTAAAGACCCTCGTGGTGGACCATTGCCCTCTGGTTCAGCTCGGCCTGCGCGTCCTTATTACTTCGCACGCGGATATGGAACTGGTGGGAGAGGCGATGGATCTAGCGTCACTGCCGCCACAAAACGATCAGCTATCGCCTGATGTCGTGGTGGTTGGCTGCTCGGTCGGAGAATCGGCCACCGCGGTGACCGTGCTTCGCAACTCCTATCCGGGAGTTCCCATTGTGTTCCTGTTGGGACATGATGAGGCCGAGTCAATCCACAAGCTGGACCGCCAGTCCGGCATAGGCAGAATCACCAACCCATTTCTCGTGGCCGACGCCATTCGAGACCTTTGCAGCGAACACGAGAAGAATTCTCCTCGCTCCGCCGACCTCAGTAGTCGGGAACACGTCGTTCTCCGCCAACTGGCCGCCGGATATACCAACCAGCAGGTGGCCGGTCATCTCGGCGTGAGCGTTAAGACGGTGGAAACCTACCGCCTCCGGATGTGCCGCAAACTCGGCCTGAAATCCCGCGCCGACATTGTGCGCTACGCCATCTCCCTGGGAATCTTCCCCCAGATCGAGTCCTACCAGCCAATGCCGGAAACAGAAGTCCGAACCGAAGCAATCGAGTGCGTCGCTTCCGGGAAAAAGACCAATGACAAACGCTAAGAACGATTCGCACTGAGCCCCATAGTTACTCGCCAATCGCTTTCCGCAATCAGCTGTCTGCGATCAACCGGAAGCCGGAAGGCTGAAGCAATCGCATTCCAAGAACGCCCCCCGCAGCGCCAATATCGAGAGTCCACGGACGTCTTTGAGACCGTCGAATTCCGGCGGATGACGGGAGAAGCCTTGCCCGTGCTACCATCAAAGGTGTTCCGCTCTCCATCGCCATGATCACTGACGCGCTGCATAGCATAGTCAATCATCGCCAGTCGCTTTCGTGCGAACAGGCGCGCGCCGTAATGGCGGAGATCCTGGCCGGCAAGGCCACCGACGCACAGATCGCCGCCCTGCTGGTGGCGTTGCACATGCG
>CAZUCM010000069.1:2892-11115 GCA_964619235.1 uncultured Terriglobales bacterium | reverse complement strand
TTCAGGAGCGGGAAAAGTCTGGCTGGAAGGCACGGATGCCGAGCATCGGCTGGGAATTCAGTTCGACAACGTGATCTTCGACGATCCCGGCGCCATCGAACTGTCGGCGTCGCAGGCGGACGTGAAAGCCGGGCCGGGACCATTCAATTTAAATGTTGCCGGCGAAGAGGTGAAAGTCACGGGAACTCCCGGTAAGGCCGGCGAGAACGCATGCAGCGGCAAGTTCGTCGATTTTCCCACGCAGTACTGAACGGCCTCCTGCCGCTTAGACTCCGTTACTTCCAGGTATATCCCTATTAAGGGTTAACCCTCATCTGCTAATGGACTTGCGCCATCCTGCCGAATGGAGATAGAGAGGAGTCGCAGCCGCTGCCTATCGCTCGATCAGCGTGAGGCAGAGGCGATCCTTGCCCCGGGCAGGGACGGCGGACATGGCTGCAACTCGAAGGAGATTTAGCGATGACGGCAATATTCAAGAGTGCGTGGATGGCAGGAATGGCTGTACTGATTTTGAGCGCCGCCGGATGGGCGCAGGCCCCGCCGGAACTGAAGGGCAAGATAGACGCAGAGATCAAGCAGTTGCGGTATTTGAGCACCGATCCGCAAGTGGTAAACGCCGTGAAGGCCTTCAATGCCGCGCCGCTTTCGGCGGAAGCCAAGGCGATGACGAACGAAAAATGGCACACGCTTTCCGTATTGGATCCGTTTGTGCGCGAAATCGGAAAGAACCCGCTCTCGCAGTATTTGAAGACCAAGCGGAATGATGCGGCGGTCAAGATTTTCGTCTCCGGCGCCAATGGAATGAAGGTTGGGTATGACGCCAAGACCGAATTCTGGACGCACAAGGGCATGCCCAAGCATGAAGTACCGATGAAGGGCGAAACCTTTATTGGCCCGAAGAAACTCGATAATTCCACCGGCGTGCAGATGATCCAAATTGGCTTCCCGGTTCTGGACGGCGGCAAACCCATTGGCTCGATCATCGTTGGATTGAGGGCTGACAAACTCTAGTTTATGTCTCCGGGTTGGAGCGAGGCAGGATTCTTATGATCAATACGGGCATTGCTCGTCGCGTCACCCTGGTCCTGGTTGCGTCCGTCGCGCTTACCGCGGGCGCCGTTCTCGGGTTGGGTTATTTGCTGCGCGTCACCGCGCTTACCGCCCAGAGCCTTTCGGCGATGACCCGCAACAACAGTCAAGCTTCCTCTCAGTTGTTGGGCGTGGTGGTGCAAGTCCAGGGGCTGACGCTGAAGTTGATCAAGGAGCGCGATCCCGATGTGATGGAGGCGCTGATCAACCAAAGGCAAGCCCTGGTCAAAGACGCAGAAGCCAAGAGTGAGCAGATGGCCGGCGGCAGCGACATCAAGACGGCCTTTCTAGCCCTGGTGCAGGCCAACGACGAGGTGACGAATCTGCTCATGCAAACCCGGGATGTCGAAGCCCATCAACTTTTTATTGAAAAGTCCAATCCGGCCTTCGAGTCGGTGCTGGCGGCGATGGGCGGACAGCAGAACCAGGTGTTGCAGGCGGCCGATGCGGAAAGCGCACGGCTGACGACCCATACCGCCCAGCTGGCGATTACCACCTTGGTCCTGGTGGGAATCAGCATTCTGGGACTTGCCATCTATGGGGTGACGATGGTGCGCGGTATTTCCGCGGCGCTGACGCATGCCATTGAGGCATTTAAGGATGTCGCGGAAGGAGAGGGGGATCTGACGAAGCGGCTGGAAATCAACTCGCGCGATGAACTTGGCGAGCTGGCCAAATGGTTCAATCTCTTCCTGGACAAGCTGCAGAAGATCATTTCGCAGGTGGCATCCACGGCCGAGCAGGTGGCCAGCGCCAGCGAGGAAATCTCCGCTGCCGCGACCCAGCAATCGCAAAGCGCGGAAGCCCAGAACAGCCAGACGACACAAGTTGCCACGACCGTACATGAAATGTCGTCCACGGTGGCGCAAATCTCGGATAACACCAACCAGGCAGCGAGCGCTTCACGGAAGGCGGCGGAGACGGCGCGGGAAGGCGGCGCCATCATCGACGAAACCATGACCAAGATGCGCGCCATGGCGGTCTCGGTAGGCGCCACGGCAAAGAAGGTGGAAGAGCTGGGCAAGAGTTCCGACCAGATTGGCCGCATCATCGGCGTGATCGATGAAATTGCGGACCAGACGAACCTGCTGGCGCTCAACGCTGCGATTGAGGCGGCGCGGGCCGGCGAACAAGGACGCGGCTTTGCGGTTGTGGCCGACGAGGTCCGCAAACTGGCGGAGCGTACGACCAAAGCGACCAACGAAATTGCGCAGATGATCCAGCGCGTTCAGGTGGAGACCAAGACGGCGGTCAGCGCCATGGAAGAAGGCACGCAGCAGGTGGAGCAAGGGGTGTCGTTCACGGCGAAGGCGGGGGAATCGCTGCAGCAGATCATTCGTATGTCCGACGCGGTTGGCGAAATGATTACCCAGATTGCCACCGCGGCCATGGAACAGTCCAGCGCTACCGACGAAATCAACGGCAGCATGGAAGCGATCGCTAAACTGGTGCGGGAATCGACCGCCGGCGTGCAGCAGTCGGCACAGGCTTGTCAAGGGTTGTCCGGGTTGGCGCTGGACTTGCAAAGCATGGTCGGCATATTCAAAGTTGAATCGGCCCAAGGGCACGGCGCGCCCCGCCGGAGTCGTGGGAGCCAGGCTCCCCGCGGCGAGCGCTATCTGCCCGCCGGTTCGTCCACAGCGGGCGATGATGGCTTCCGGCCGTACGCTGGCCCGATGTAATCGGTCTCCGGTTACACTGGGGGCATGTCCCTGTTTTTCTGGAAATTGGCCGGCGAAGCCAGCCTGGCGATCTGGGTGTATTTAGTGCTGGGGCGCGGTGGATTCTGGCGGCCTCCCACCATCCGCCTGTCGCGGTGGTCCGGCGAATCGCCCATACAAGGTCAAGCCCCGCAGGGAGCGGCCGGCACCTTCCTTGCCGCCATCGTTCCTGCCCGCGACGAAGCGGAAGTCATTGCGCGTTCGATTACCTCTTTATTGGAGCAAAGCGTCCCCGGCGGAATTCAGGTCTTTGTCGTGGATGACGGCAGCAGCGATGGCACGGCGGGCGTGGCATTGGCAGCCGCGGAAAAGGCGGGCAAAGCCCAGTCCTTGCATGTGATTCCAGGGCAAACTTTGCCCCCGGGCTGGTCGGGAAAATTATGGGCCATGCAGCAAGGCATCGCGTGTGCCCGCGCGTTTGCGCCGCGCTACCTCCTGCTGACGGATGCCGATATCGTACACTCTCCGGACGAACTGGCCGGCCTGATTGCATGTATGGAGACCGGCGGCTTTGATCTGGCTTCGCTCATGGTGCAACCGCGTTGCCGGAGCTTTGCCGAAAAACTGCTGATGCCGGCCTTCGTATTTTTCTTTTTTCAACTTTATCCTCCGCGTTGGGTCGCCGACGCTCGCCGCGCAACGGCCGGCGCTGCCGGGGGGTGTCTGCTGCTCCGGCCCGAGGCGCTGGAGCGGGCGGGAGGCCTGGCGGCAGTTCGGGGAGAGGTGATTGACGACTGCGCTCTGGCAGGTGTGGTGAAGAGGAACGGCGGAAAGCTATGGCTGGGCGCGGCCAGGGAAACGGCAAGCATTCGTGGCGAGGAGGGTTTTACCGGGATCGGCCGTATGATTGCGCGCACCGCCTTCAGCCAACTCCGGCATTCCGCCGTTTTGCTGCTGTTGACGATGGTTGCGATGACGCTGATGTATCTTTTGCCGGCGGTGTTGGCCTTTAGCGGCCGGCTGGTTACTGCGCTGCCGGGCATTGCCGGATGGCTGCTGATGACGGTTGCCTACCGGCCGACGGTGCGGCACTGCCGTTTGTCTCTCCTTTGGGCGTTGACGCTGCCGGTGGCCGCGTTGTTTTTCACCGGCGCCACCTTCTGCTCCGCGCTTATGTACTGGTGCGGCCAAGGCGGCAAATGGAAGGGAAGAGTGCAGGACAGCCGGGGATAGTCTTCGGTGCCGCTAGGTTCCGTCGGCAGGCAGTTCGCGCGGCCCGCGCCGGTCTCCCTTGAGCAGGATGGGCACGCGGTTTTGGCCCTGAGCCAGATTGCATGGCCAGCAGACAGGCCGGTATTCGTCCAGAGCCATGGGCAAGTTTTGCAGCAGGATTTTCGCCGCGGAGACCCAACTGCCGCCCTGGTCCAAGCCGGAAAAGTGCCCTCCCCGCCAATCGCGTTCAGTCAGCGGCCGCTGGCAGAGTGCGCAGCATTTGCCGTGCGCCCATGCGCACAGTACCCGATCCAGTACCGCCGGGTTGCAATCGACTTGCAGCAGACATTCCTGTCCGCAAGCCTGGCGGCCGGGCCAGCGGGCGCAGGATGTAAGGCGAAGCTCTTCCTGGCCGCGCAACAACGACAGCAGACGATGGCGAAGATCGAGTCTGACGCCCGCGGGCTGGCGTGTTTCAGGGCAGATTAGCTGACGCGCCCCGGTGAAGTAGTCATCGGCCTTCAGCAGGATAAGGAGGCAGATACTGAAGAACAGGATTGCGAGGCAAATCAGGAAAACGGTCATACCGAGCATGGCAGACCCCCCATTGTCTTCTTTATCGCATCATCCAGAGTGGGTTGCAGTGATAAATGGCCGCGGCATTTGTGATGAAAGGAGAATGGGCCGTTCCGGCCCGGAATCCCGGTGCAACGTTGGTGCGGATGAAGGGACTTGAACCCCCACGCCCTTCCGGGCACACGGACCTAAACCGTGCGCGTCTGCCAGTTCCGCCACATCCGCACGCCGCTTCCGGAAGCCGTCCGGCCGGTTTCTGTATTGTAAACGCATTCCTGCCGGCCGGTCCCTATTCCTAACTCAACTCCGCATCAGCCGCATAGAACGACTCTTGGCAGGGAACCCGATGTCCTATTGATAAGTTGCGCAGCTTAAGCCGCGGGCTTGGACTCAGCCTTGGTTGCGGGCTTTTCGAGCCCGAGAGACTTACGCAATGCGAGGTTGCGTTGCCGGCGGAGAATCTTAGCCTTACGTTGCCGCCCAAATCTTGATCGATCACCAGCGCGTTGTGACAATTTGAACATCCTTCCATAACCGAATCATTCAATTGTAGACTATTCCGCTGCCGGGCCCTGGAGAATACGCAGCGAGATCGTTGATTCACCACGGAAGGACAGAGGGGCGGAGAAAAACAAAGGAATCAGCCGCAGAGGAGCGCCGATAAACGCGGACCAAATTCAGGGCCGCGATCCATTCTTATTGTTCCTGATCTGGGTTCGTCTGCGTTGGTCAGCGGCTATTTGGCCGTTCCCACCAGATTGCGGACGGTACTCAAGAATGACTCTTCGTTGATCGGTTTTGCCAGGGTGGCGTGAGCGCCAACCAGGCGGGCGGGTTTGAGGAATTTTCCGCCGTATGCGCCGGAGATGGCGATCACTTTTACCGCGGGATAAGTTTTTCGAATGTCCGTAATGATATCGATTCCTTCTTTTTCGGGCATTACCAGGTCGGTAACCACGGCGGCAAAGCGGCCGTGTTTCATCAGCGCAAGCGCTTCCACGCCGTCGCCGGCCGTCTGCACCGGGTACCCGGCTTCCGCCAGCATCTGGCAAAGCAATTCGCGGACGCTCTCATCGTCATCGACCACCAGGATTGGCCGGAGGCGCACTTCGTCCAGCATCTCCCGCACCTTTGCGGCCAGCTCTTCGGGGCTGAACGGCTTTTGCAGGAAAGCCAATCCGGCGGTCAGTACGCCGTGCTGCCCGAGGACGTCATCCGGATAACCGGAGATGTACAGGACCTGGCTTTCCGGACGCTGCGACTTCAGCTCAATGGCCAGGTCGTGGCCGGACATTCTCGACATCACCACATCGGTCACGATCATGTGAATGGTGCCGGCATAAGCGCCGGCAAGGCGCAGCGCTTCCTCGCCTCCGGTGGCTTCGAGAACGCGGTAATCGTACTTGCGCAGGATGCTGCAGATCAGGTCGCGCACGCCCTGCTGGTCTTCCACGACCAGGACGGTCTCGGTTCCGTGCCTGGGGCCGGCGGCGTCCGGGGTTTTCACGGCGGCTTCCACCGGCGTGGTCACGCGCGGCAGGTATACGGTGAAGGTGCTGCCTTCCCCGAGTTCGCTGTTTACGGCAATCCAGCCGCCACTCTGCCGCACGATGCCATACACGGTGGCCAGGCCCAACCCGGTTCCGGCGCCCACGGGCTTGGTGGTAAAGAAGGGTTCGAACAGGCGGTGTTGGGTTTCCTCGTCCATCCCTACACCGGAATCGGTGACGGCAAACTCCACATAACTTCCGGGATGGGCATCCACATGCAAGTGTGTCGCGCTCTCGTCGAAATCCACGTTGGTGGTCTCGACGGTCAACCGGCCGCCGTCGGGCATGGCATCGCGGGCGTTGACGGCCAGATTCAACAGCACCTGATTTAATTGTCCGGGATCGGCTTTCACCTGACCCAGAGCCGGGTCCAGATCGGTGGACAAATGAATGTCCTCGCCGATAATCCGCTCGATCAACTTTTGTGCGTCCAGAATCAGCGCGTTCAGGTCCAGTACGCGCGGTTGCAGCACCTGCCGCCGGCTGAAAGCGAGCAACTGCTGGGTGAGCGAGGCCGCGCGCTGCCCCGCCTTTTGGATCTCCTCCAAATGCGGCCGGGAGGAATCTTGCGGCGGCATGCGCTTCAGCAACATCTCACTGTATCCGTTGATCACCGTCAGCAGGTTGTTGAAATCATGAGCCACGCCACCCGCCAGCCGGCCCACCGATTCCATCTTCTGTGCCTGCAGCAACTGATCTTGAATATTGCGGCGCTCGCTGATATCGGAAATCGTGCCCGCCATCCGCAGGGTTTGTCCGTCGGGGCTGCTGTCTACGACCTTGGCATGAGAGAGCACCCAGATGTACTCGCCGGACTTCCGGCGCATGCGATATTCCCGGCTCCAGATGCCTTGCTTGCCGCGAAAAAACTCCTCCAGGTCGCGTTCCACTTCCGGCAGATCCTCGGGATGGACGAGTCCCTGCCATACCCGGTGCGAGTAACTGAGTTCCCCGGGCTCGTAGCCGAGCAGGGTGTTATAGCGTGGACTGGCATGGCCGGTGTCATGTTCCAGGTCCCAGTCCCAAAGTCCTTCCTGCGCCGCATCAAGCGCCATGCGCAGCCGTTCGGCATCCAGCCTGCGGGAGAGGTCGCTGCCGATGCTGGCGCCCAGGCCTTCCAACAACCGGATCAGTTCCGGTGAAAAGCGTCCGGGCCGGCGGTCGTTGAGCTGTAACAGACCCACAATCTCCCCCTGTGCCCGAATTGGAATCAGGGCCAGGGAGTGATAGCCCTCGCGCATGCAGCGATTGCGCGGATCGTGTCCTGGATCCTGCGAGAGCGGAAGGTCGAGCAAGGGGATCGTATCGTTGCTCCAGAAGCTGCCGCCTGGAGTAAATAGCGGATGTTTGACATCCACCTTCCCGGAAAGCACCAGTCCGCAGGTGCATTCCATTATTGGGTGGCCGGTTTCATCGGAACGAACCGTGCCATCGTCGTTCCGGCAAAGCAGGCTGTTTTCCGACAGCACGAAGTCTTTGGAAAAGCCGTCCAGTCGAAAATATGGAAAATCCTTACCGCGGCGCAGACGAATGCCAATGGCATCCAGATCCAGTTCGCGCCGGATCACGGCGATAATGCCGTCGATGACGCCAGTCAAGTCGCCGGACTGGTTGAGAATACGCAGGATCTCAACCATCATATTCTGCTGGTTTTCTTTTTGTTTGCGCTCGGTGATGTCGCGCGCCGCCGCATACAGAAGGTTGCCGAAGGCGGGAGTGGAATCCCATTCCAACCAGCGGTAGGAACCATCCTTGCAAAGATAACGGTTCACAAAAGATGCCGCGCCCTGACCGGTGCGTTGTTTTTCGATCTGCTGGATCGTCGCTTCCCGGTCGTCGGGATGGATGAAGTCCAGCAGCGAGCGGGACATTAGTTCTTCCTGGCTGAATCCCAGTGTCCGTGTCCAAACCTGATTCAATTGTTTGAAATAGCCATCGGTTGTGGCGATGCAGACCATGTCCGGCACCAGGGCAAAAAAACGTTCCAACTCCTCTTTCTTCTGCTGGAGTTCGGATTGTGCCTGCCGGCGCTCCATCCGCAACTCCCATTCCCGCAGGGTGCGTTCCACAATACGGGGCAGGGCGGCAAAGGATTCGGCGGACTTGACGACGTAATCGATGGCACCGGCGCGCCC
>CAZUCM010000069.1:0-2882 GCA_964619235.1 uncultured Terriglobales bacterium | reverse complement strand
GTCGCCGTGACTGGTCATGACGAGGATGGGGAAGGCGCCCGCTTCCGGGGGGGAGGCCAGGACGCTTTCCGCGCGTCCATCGGGGAGATTCAGATCCATCAGGACGATATGAGGCGGAGCCAGCGCGACCGCCGAGGCAAAATCCTTCAGGGTACCTACGGACTGAACACGCACGTGCGGGTCGTGCGCCTGAATGGCGCGCCGGATCGCTTCCACGTGCGCCAGTTCGTCCTCGACCAGCAGGACATGCGTGTGATCGTCGTCCATTCTGCGCCTACTTTTCCGGTTGCGGAAATCGGTTCCAAGCCAGCCAGTAGAAGCCGAAGGCGCTCATCAACTCGGTAAACTTCTGGAAGTCCACCGGCTTCACCAGATAGCTTGCCGCGCTATTGGCATACGCGGCGATCATGTCTCCCTCGGCATGGGAGGTGGTCAATACCACCGTTGGTATCGTTCGCAGCTCCTCACTCTCTTTGATGCGCCGGAGAACCTCCTGACCATCCACCTTAGGTAAGCGCAGGTCCAATAGGATCAGATCCGGGCGGGGGAACTTTGCGGGATCGCCGTAACCGCCTTCGTGAAACAGATAGTCCAGGGCAGCCTGTCCGTCTTCGACGTGCACGATGCGATTCGCCACGCGAAAATCAGCCAGATTGCGCCGCACAATTTCCGCATGGGCTGCGTCATCTTCCACCAGCAGAATCGCGATAGGATCGCCGTTCAATTCCATTTAGTCTCCCCGAGGTTGTTTGAGTTTACCTAAAGTGAAGCGAAAAGTGGAGCCCTGTTCGGGACCGGCCGATTCCGCCCAGATCCGGCCGCCGTGCACTTCGATGATCCGCTTGATCAGTGCCAGCCCGATTCCGGTTCCTTCCGTGCCCGGATGCAATTTTTCGAAGAGTCCAAAGAGCTTGCCCTGGTGGCGGGGATCGATGCCCAGACCGTTGTCGCGAACGAACAGGACGGTCTCGGAAGCGGTGTTCTCCGCCCCGATCTCCACGCGCGGTTCCGGTTGCTCTCCCATGAACTTCACGGCGTTGTCGATCAGGTTCTGGAAGACTTCCCGCAAGCGAACGCGGTCGCCATGCAACGTCACGGGAAGGTCCGTCACCTGCACCTTTACTCCCCGTTGCGTGATTCGCCCGGCCACCAGGTCCATAGCTTCAGCTACCAGGGTCTGCAGGGAAATATCTTCGGGAGGGTTCATCTTGCGGCCGACGCGGGAGAGTTCCAGGAGTTCGTCCAACAGCAGGGACATTTTTTCCGCCGCCCGCCGCATATGTCCTAAATCGCTCTCGATCCCCCCCTGATCCTGTTTTTGCAGGTCCTGCTCCAGGTAACCTAAAAAGGTGCGTATGGTGACGAGAGGGCTCTTGAGGTCATGCGATACCGTGTAGGTGAAGCGGAGCAATTCCGCGTTGCGTTGCAATAGAGCGTCTTCCAGGCGTTGCCGTTCGGTGATGTCCTGCACGGTTCCGCGAACCAGTACGGGCTTGCCGTTTGCATTCCTCACTACCTCGGCCAGGACATGAGCAGTCTTTTCCGTCCCGTCTGGCTGCAGAATGCGAAAGGTGAAGTCGTAGGGGCTGGTTCCGTTCATCGCGTCGGCGCGGGCCTGCTTCACCCGTTCGCGATCGTCGGGGTGTATCCATTCCAGTGAGCTGGCGCGGTGCCCGGTCAGGGTACGAGGAGAGATTCCGTAAATCCGGAATGTTTCCTCCGACCAGTCCGCAGTATCGTTTTCCAGGTTCCATTGCCAGGAGCCGGTGTGGGCAATGCGCTGGGCGTCGGCGAGGCTGGCTGCGCTGGTGCGCAGCACCTCGGCTATCTGCTGCCGTTCCGCTGCCTGCCGGCTGCGGTACATGTAGGCGGCCAGTGCGGCCACCGTCAGGGAAAGCACAACCGCCAATATCAGGGCTACGATGGCGCGATAATGCAATTCGGCCATGATTTCGCTGGTGTCCACCTTGGTCACCAGAAACCAGGGCGTCCCGGGAACCGGGGCCAGATCGCCCAGCACTTCAACCTCGCGATAGTCCTTGCCCACGAACAGGCCCGTCTTGCCGAGTACTGCCTGCACCGCGGGCAGGCTGGTATCGCTGAGTGGAACACGCAGCACCAGCGCCGTATCTTTCAGGTGGCGCAGATCGTTGAGGAACAATACCGAATCCCCGTCCCGGCGCACCAATAAGGTCTCAGCGGTGTGGCTGGGGGTGGGCCAGGACTGAATCATCGGGTAGAGGAAATCATTCGGATCAATCGCTAAGACCACTACGGCCACCGGTTGATCCTGGTCATTCCGAACCGCGGCTGCAAGATTCAGGAATGCCATGCCGTCTTGCGCGCGATGCAGCTCGCCAAACACCGGATCCTTGCCGGCCGCCGCTTTGCGGACAAGCTGCTTGGCTATGATATCCAGGTTGTCCGGCGCCGGCCGTCCGGATATCAGGACATCGCCCTCAGTGTCGATCAGGAAAACATTCGCGTACCTTCCCGCCTCACATACCAGCCGAAGCTGCTGCTGGAGACCGCCGCGGAGTTCCGCACTGCCCGGCCATTGGGACACGGCATCCCGGAATAGACGGCTGCCGGAAAGAATGCGAATATCTGCAATCCGCTCCTCCTGCCAGCGCGTGATCTCGGAGATTTTCAAGCTGCCGATGGCGTGAAGTTCGGCGGCCTTCTCTTGTCGAATGCGGGAGGCTTCCAGATGGTAGTAGCTGAAACCGGCAGCGACGATTACCAATAAGGCAAGGGCGTAGAGGAATGCCCAGGATCGGCGGCGGGTTAGGAAACCGGAATTCTGTTCCGCCATTTAAAGCTTGGCGATGCCTTACTTGACGGCGAAGCGAACGAGTTCGGTCTGCTTGTGCAAGCCAAGT
>CAZUCM010000068.1:0-11181 GCA_964619235.1 uncultured Terriglobales bacterium | reverse complement strand
ACGCACTTTTCCCTCGTCCATGACGATAAGATGGTTCGTGTACTTCGCCGTCAAGTCCAACCTGTGTTCTACAAGGACGACGGTTATTCCTTGCTTTCTGTTCAAATCGTAAATGACGTCAAAAATTTTCTGGGCACTCAGAGGGTCGAGGAAAGATGTTGGTTCGTCAAGCACGATGATTTCTGGCTCCATAGCTAGAACGGCTGCAATTGCTACGCGTTGCTGTTGTCCACCGCTGATTTCATGCGGCGACCGCTCTCGCAAATCGTAAATGCCGGTTTGGTTTAGTGCCCAATCCACTTTTTTCCTGATTTCCTGTCTAGGAACCCCGAGGTTTTCCAGCCCGAAAGCCACGTCTTTCTCAACGGAGAGGGCGAATAGTTGGTTTTCCGGGTTCTGAAAGACGAGACCGACGTGTTCAGCCATCTCGTAGGTGTGACGTTTGAGCACATCTTCGCCTGCAACCGTGATTTCGCCTTTCAATTCGCCCCGCGCATTGACCTGGTCGAGCAAGTCGCCGGCACAACCGCGCAGGAATTCCTCATGCAGTTTGGTCACCTCGCGGGCAATCACGATATGGCGCCGCGGGCCGAGCACCGCCACGATATCTTCCAGCGCGGCCAGGATGCGGTGGGGCGCCTCATAAAAGATCTGCGTGCGCGGCGATTCCCGGATGAGCTCCAGCGCTTCGCGCCGTTGTCCGCTTTTGGCCGGCAGGAAACCGCTGAAGCGGAAAGAATCCGCGGAAAGTCCGCTGGCCACCAGCGAGGCCAGAAACGCCGAGGCTCCCGGGATGGGCACCACGGGAATGTGATGGCGGATGGCAAGGGAAATCAGGCGGCATCCGGGATCGCTGATGGCCGGCATGCCGGCATCGGTCACCAGCGCCAGCGTTGATCCCTTTTCCAGCTCCAGAATCAGCTCGGCGGCGCGGGTCATTTCATTGTGTTCGTGGTAGCTGACCGTAGGCCGGCGAATCTCGTAATGATTCAGCAGCTTTTGCGTCTGGCGGGTGTCCTCGCAGGCGATCCGGTCCACGCTTTTCAGCACGCGCACGGCGCGCAAAGTGATGTCCTCCAGGTTCCCGATGGGGGTGCCCACCACATAAAGCGCCGGTCCCGGCGCCGCCTCTTCCGAATCTTTTCCATTGACACTTTCGCGGCCCATGGGGCGGAGTTTACACCATTTTCAAGCCGCGCTGCGCTGGGTATTTACCCGGTCGGCAGCTTTGATATATATTGCAAACAGCACGTCGGTTTCATGGCTGGCGTTGCCCGACACTCCTCAGTAGCTCAATGGCAGAGCATCCGGCTGTTAACCGGAGGGTTGTAGGTTCGAGTCCTACCTGAGGAGCCATTTTTTTGTTCGAGTTAAATGCTTCTCGGAATTTCGCTGTCCAGCAATATTCAGCAAAACCCAGGAAGATTTTCCGTTTCTTCGTCGTCCAGCTGCGGCCCAATCGACTTTTATGGCCTCAATCGCCCTTTCCCTGCTGCGCCGCCTTTATCCGCTCCCTGTTCGCCGAGCCAGCGTTTTGCCTGCGGCTTCCTCCGGATTCGCAGTCGCCGGCGACACCCTTGCCGTCCGGCTAACACTCCCCTTGCCGGGTGTGTAGTGGACTTTCACCGCCAAGTGAGTGGCCCTGCCGGGCGCACCAACCAAATAGACAAGCCAAACCAAAAGGTTCAGCCTTTCGACGTTTGCGGATACCGGGCCAAGGCTGCGAATCAACGATAACTTTTGTTTTCCTGTTAATACCCTTTATGTCACTTGAAAATCCCGCGAGAGGCGCGCAGACTGGGTGCGTCTTTTTGTACCCAGGTTTCGCCGTAAAGCTGTAGGTGCAAGGCCGTGGTTTTCATTCACTCTCCCGCTCGTGGCGGCTGTACCAGCTCCGCCCGATATCGCGGTGACGGCTTCTGCACTAAACGGCTGCATCAGCCCGGCCCCGCATTCATTATGAGCCCGCTTCGACTGCGGGAAGGAGTTTGCTATGCGCAAAGTGCTGGCTATTTCCCCGTCTTCTTATCTTCAGAGTACACCGATGACGAGCGCCATAAAATGCCTCGCTACGCTTTGCCTCGTTGCTTTGAGTCTGGGGATCCTGTGCCTGTCCGCCAATGCGCAAACCGGCGAATGGGTATGGATGAGCGGCAGCGACACGGCGTCTTGCTATTATTGCGCTCCGGAGGGAGTGTACGGCACCCTGGGTGTTGCCGCTGCCAGCAATGTTCCCGGAAGCCGAAATGGTGCGGCCGGTTGGACGGACGGGAGCGGGAATTTTTGGCTCTTCGGCGGAGACCTCAGTGACGGTTATCTCGGCGGCTATCTCAACGACCTTTGGGAGTTCAATCCGTCCACCCGCGAATGGACCTGGATGAGCGGCAGCAACACGACGAATCAACATGGGGTTTATGGCACGCTGGGTGTTCCTGCAGCCGGAAACGTCCCGGGATACCGCGTCGGCGCGGCTAGTTGGACGGACAACAACGGAAATTTATGGCTGTATGGCGGAGACGGTTCGAACGATTATTGGCAGTTCAATCCAACCACCAACCTTTGGACATGGATGGGTGGCAGCGACACGGGGAAGTGTGTGGCCTCCTACGGCGCCCTGGGGGTTGCCGACCCGACCAATAGTCCGGGCCCGCGGGGCGATGCCACCACTTGGACGGACAGCGGCGGGAATTTCTGGCTCTTTGGTGGGGCGGGCGTCGATGCTGCCGGAACCTCCGCTTACCTTAACGACATTTGGGAATTCAACCCATCCACGAACGAGTGGACATGGGTGGGCGGCAGCGGCATCGTACCGATAAGTGCTTCTGGGGGCGCCCAGCCAGGCGTGTACGGCGAACTGGGAATGTTTGCTGCCGGAAACGCCCCGGGTGGCCGGAGCAGCGCGGTCAGTTGGACCGACGGCAACGGCAACCTCTGGCTCTTTGGCGGATTGGGCGTGGATTCCGCAGGCAAGGAAGGCTATCTCAACGACCTTTGGGAGTTCAATCCTTTCACCGGCGAATGGGCATGGATGGGTGGAGGCAGCGCTCTGCCGGCCAGCACGTTCGGCACTCCTAGTCAGCCTGGGGTATTTGGCAATTTGGGAGTCGCTGCTGCCGGAAACTTTCCCCCAGGCCGAGAGGGTGCGGTCACCTGGACCGATAGCAGCGGCAATTTCTGGCTCTTTGGCGGGTTTGGCTCAGATTCCACCGGCCAGGTTGGCTTGCTTAACGACCTTTGGGAGTTTGACTTATCCACCGGCCTATGGGCATGGATGAGCGGGAGCAGCACCATACCAAACGATCCTGAGGGCGGTGTTACGGGCCAACTCGGAGTGTATGGCACATTGGGCTTGCCGGCTGCCGGGAATATCCCCGGAGGCCGCAACAGTGCGGTCAGTTGGACGGACGGCGCCGGCAATCTCTGGCTCTTTGGGGGGTATGCCTATACCAATTCCGGAAGCGCAGTTGGAATGTTCGCGGTTAACGACCTTTGGAAGTATCAGCCTCCGGCCGGCACCTCACGAGCAGCCAGACCAACCTTCAACCTGATTCCAGGCATTTACGCTTCGCCACAGACAATCACGATTTCGGATGCGACCACCGGAGCCACCATATACTACACCACCGATGGGACACTACCCACGACGGCCTCCACTGTCTATAGTGCTCCCCTTGCCGTCAGTTCCAACATAACCATCCGGGCGATGGCCGCAGCCAGTGAATATGCCAACAGTGCCGTAGCCGCCGTGACCTATACCATCAATCCGCTGGCGGCGCCGTCATTCTCCGTCGCCTCCGGTAGCTACCCTTCGGCACAAACCGTAGCGATTTCGGACGCAACTCCTGGGGCCACTATTTATTACACCACCGATGGGAGCAAGCCAACCATGGCCTCCGCCATCTATAGCACTCCCCTTACTGTCGCTTCCTCGGCCACGATTGAAGCGATGGCGGTGGCGGGCGGTTATTCCGAAAGTGCCGTGGCGGCCGCGATTTATGCCATCCTGCCTACCGTCGCCGCACCCACGTTTTCCGTGGCTTCGGGAAGCTACACGTCAGTGCAAATCGTAACCATCTCGGACGCAACCCCGGGGGCCAAGATTTATTACACCACCGATGGGAGCACCCCTACAACGGCTTCTTCCGCATATAGCTCTCCCCTTTCGATCATCGCCACCCAAACGATTACGGCGTTCGCGGTGGCCAGCGGTTATTACCCGGGTCCGGTGGCCAGCGCCGCGTACACCATCAAACTGGCTGTACTGCCGACAGGACAATGGGCCTGGATGAGCGGCAACGACCTCCCCGGTTACAACCCAGCCACTGGTATGTACACCGAACCAGGCGTGTACGGCTCCTTGGCCGTTCCTGCCGCGGGAAACATCCCCGGAGGCCGGATGTTGGCTGCCGGCTGGACAGATCGCTCCGGCAATTTCTGGCTCTTTGGCGGGTACGGCGACGATTCCACCGGCATCGTTGGCGATCTCAACGATCTGTGGATGTTCAATCCCGTAACCAACCAATGGGTATGGATGGGCGGCAACAGCACGGTACCGGCCACTCAATACGGCAATGGCGGCCAGCCGGGCGTGTACGGAAACTTGGGGACACCCGCCCCGGGAAATACTCCTGGCGGCCGGAGCGGTGCCGTCAGTTGGACCGATACCAACGGTAATGTCTGGCTGTTTGGGGGATATGGCTACGATTCCGCCGGCAATACCGGCTACCTCAACGACCTATGGATGTTCATTCCCGCAAGCAACCAATGGGCCTGGATGGGCGGCAGCAGCACGGTACCGGCCACTCAATACGGCAATGGCGGCCAGCCGGGCGTGTACGGAAACTTGGGGACACCCGCCCCGGGAAATACTCCTGGCGGCCGGAGCGGTGCCGTCAGTTGGACCGGTAGCAACGGTAATGTCTGGCTGTTTGGGGGATATGGCTACGATTCCGCCGATTACGGAGGCTATCTGGATGACCTTTGGTCATTCAGCCCTTCCACCGGCCAGTGGACCTGGATAGGCGGCTACAGCGGCTATGCCGGCTATCCGTGTGGTCTATGCGGAGTGATGGGAACGTTGGGAATCCCTGCTGCCGGCAACATCCCTGGAGCTCGCGCCAATGCCATTGGCCAGATGGATGGCAACGGCAATTTGTGGCTCTTCGGAGGATATGGCTATGCTTCCCAGGCCACCTATGACGGAATGGATGAAGATTCGATGGGTGACCTCAACGACCTGTGGAAGTTCACTCCTTCCACCGGCCTTTGGACATGGATGGGCGGCAACCCCGCGATGCCGGAGACCGGGTATCAAGGGAACGGCACACCCGGCGATTACGGATTTCTGACTACGCCCATGCCCGCCAATTTCCCCGGTAGCCGGCTCTATGCAGTCAGTTGGGCGGATGGCAACGGCAACTTATGGCTCTTTGGGGGAAGTGGGTTCGACGGCAACTGGACGAACGGCTCGCTCAACGATTTATGGCAATTCAACTTTGCCTTGGATCAATGGACCTGGATGAGCGGCAGCAGCACGTATCCGATCAACGATTTTGGCTATGGAGAAGGTCAGCCAAGCGTATACGGCTTGTTGGGTATAGCCGCTTCCACCAATACTCCCGGAAGCCGCCTTGGCGCCACCAGCTGGACCGATCGCAGCGGCAATCTTTGGCTCTTTGGCGGACAAGGAAATGATTCCGCTTGGTCTCAGACTTATCTGAATGACTTTTGGAAATACCAGCTTCCGGGAACCGCCGCTTCCTCTGCCGCCATCCCTACCTTCGATGTGGCGCCAGGCATCTACATGTCAGCACAAACCGTAACCATTTCGGATGCGACTCCAGGGGCCACGATTTACTACACAACCGATGGCAGTATTCCCACGGCGGCATCGGCTGTGTATACCGCGCCGCTCACGGTCACTTCCACCGAAACGATTATGGCAATCGCTGCGGCCAGCGGTCTGTACAACAGCGCCGTGGGCGGTGGGATTTATACCCTGTGGAATCCGGCGGCTACGCCAATTTTTTCCGTGGCATCCGGAAGCTATCCCTCGACCCAGACGGTGGCGCTCTCGGATGCGACCCCTGGAGCCATCATCTATTACACGACCGATGGAACCACGCCCACTACGGCATCCACCGTGTACAGCACTCCCATTACGGTCACTTCCTCCGAGACGATTACGGCAATGGCGGTGGCCGGCGGCTATTCCAACAGTGATTGGGCCTTCGCCAACTATACGATTGGCGCTACGGCTAATCCGGCTGGAGCAACGACCGGGGAATGGGTCTGGATGGGCGGCAGCAATTCGAATGGCGGCTGCCAATACTGTGGCCAACCCGGGATCTACGGAATGCCTGGAATCCCCTCCACCGGAAGCTTCCCGGGCGCTCGCTATGGCGCGGCCACCTGGACCGATCATGACGGCAATGTCTGGCTCTTTGGCGGCTACGGGTTTGACTCCCGCGAGACCTGGGACCTGCTCAACGATCTTTGGTTCTTCAATCCCGCCAGCCGGCAATGGGCCTGGATGGGCGGCAGCAGCACCGTTCCAACCGACGAGTGGGGCGATGGATTGGCCCAGCCCGGTATCTATGGCACCATGGGCACCCCAGCTGCCGGAAACCTTCCGGGAGGGCGAAGCCAGGCAAACACCTGGATCGACAGTACCGGCAACCTATGGCTGTTAGGCGGTTATGGCTATGATGCCGCCGGCACCCTGGAAAATCTCAACGACCTCTGGGTCTTCACCCCTTCCACTGGCCAATGGACCTGGATGAGCGGAAGCAGCACCGTCCCCTGCTCGAACTCTGGATGTAGCGTGCAAGGCGTGTACGGCACGTCGGGCGTTCCGGCGGCCGGGAACGTTCCCGGGAGTCTGGGAGGCGCCGTAACATGGACGGATAGCAACAACAACTTATGGCTCTTCAGCGGCAGCGACCTCGCCAACGATCTTTGGGAGTTTAGTCCCTCCAGCGAGCAATGGACATGGTTCGGGGGCGGAGGAGACCAGACGGGAGTGTACGGCACTCTGGGTACGCCCGCTCCCACCAATCTTCCCGGCGGCCGGATGACCGCGGCCAGTTGGACCGATCATAGCGGCAATGTCTGGCTCTTTGGCGGATGGGGCATGGCTTCGACCGCGGCGGAAGAGCTTTCGTACTATTCTACGGAGAACCTCAACGATCTCTGGGAATTCAACCCTTCGACGAGCCAATGGGCATGGATGGGCGGCACCAGCAATTTGCGTCAGCCCGGCGTGTACAGCCAATTGGACATCTACGCGGCCACAAACGTCCCCGGGGCCCGCTCCCAAGCCGCCAGTTGGAAGGATGGCAACGGCCAGTTCTGGATGTTTGGGGGAGATGGATTTGATTCGACCGGATTGGAAGGCTCACTCAACGATCTCTGGCAACTCAATCCTTCGACTTTGCAATGGGCCTGGATGGGCGGCAGCAGCACCGTTCCGAGTTATTACGGGAGTGGAACCGGGCAGCCCGGAGTTTATGGCACCATAGGTATTCCTTCTGCCGGAAATGTTCCCGGCGGCCGCTTTGCCGCAGCCAGCTGGACCGATCGCAGCGGAAATCTCTGGCTCTTTGGCGGACAAGGCTACGATTCCGCCGGACAATTGGGCACCTTGAACGACCTATGGGAATATCGGCTTCCAGCCACCACCGCCACCACCGCTATTCCAACCTTCGATGTAACACCGGGAACATACACATCGATACAGTCGGTGACGCTCTCCGATACCACGGCTGGCGCGGCGATTTACTACACCACGGACGGGTCCACCCCGCTTCCGGCAGCCTCGCCGGTTGCGCCGACCTATCTGTACACCGGCCCGATTACGGTTGCTACCTCTGAAACCATCTCTGCGATTGCGACCGCCAGCAATGAATCTAACAGTGCCATGGCCACCGCGGCCTATACCATCACGCTTCCGCTCGCCCCGCTATTGACGTTGACCTGTACGGAAGCCGTCTACGATGGCGAGTCGCACAGTTGCACCGCAAGCGCCACCGGCG
This sequence comes from uncultured Terriglobales bacterium, assembly GCA_964619235.1. GTDB lineage: Bacteria > Acidobacteriota > Terriglobia > Terriglobales > Acidobacteriaceae > CAZUCM01. The sequence continues at coordinate 3,148 of CAZUCM010000068.1, read as the reverse complement.
CCGGCGGTGCGGCCGTCAGTGGTTCGTGGACCATCGCTCCCGCCAGCGAGTCGGAGGCGGGCAGCTATGCGGTGACCGGCACGTTTACCAGTAACGATCCCGGCTACTTGAGTAACGGAACGGCCACCGGCACCCTGGTGATCGATCCCGCGAATCAAAACCCGGCAATCACCTGTCCCGGCCCGTTGAGCTATGACGGCCAGGCGCATAGCTGCTCCGTCTCCGGCGGCTTTGGCACTTGCAGTTCTGGCTCAGTAACCGATGTTCCCGGCGGCTCCGTGGCCTTGAGTTGCTTGGGGGACGCCGATCATAATCCGTGGACGGGCTCCGGCTCGATTCCCATCATGGCCGCCACGTCCACCGTGGTCACGCCTCCACCGGTCTGCACTTTCCCCTACGATGGCCAGCCGCATTCTTGTCCTCTTCCCAACCCGGTTGGGATCGACGGTCAACCCGTAAACGGCTCCTGGTCCTGCATAAGTCAGGTACCGCCGGTCAATGTGGGGACCTACACGGAAACCTGCTCGTTCAATTTCCTGAACATAAACTATGTCATTAACAATCAAAACGTCAAAGTCACGGTCATCATCACCAAAGGGACGGCTACCATCAGTTGTTCGACAACACCGGTGCAGTTCACCCTCCCCACCGTGCCGGTCATCGCTCCTTGCACCGTGGTGATTGGCAAGAACTCGATTGACGGAGCCCCCGTAACCTATACCGGCGTTACCGGAGCTTCGATCAACCATCCGCACCGGACTTCCTTGACCGTAGCTACGCCTCTCAAATCAACGGCGGTGATCGTGATTACCGCGGCAACTGCCCCGTCGACGAGCAATTACACGGTGACTCCCATCACAGCGGCTACGACTCCGGTGGTATCGATCCCGGTGTTGCAGATTCCCGTGACCATCAACTGTACCTACACGCCACAGGTCAGCTATAGCAGCACGACTCCAGCGGCGATCTCGGCCCTGCCGGCCACGGCGACCTATGGCGACTCGGGTACGTTCAGTTGCGGCACTATCCCGGCTACCGGCCCCGGCACGATGACTTACAAACTGGCACTGGCCACTCCGGGAACGGCCACTTTGAAATCAACTCTGGCCGGCACCGCGGTCCGCACCCTGACCTTTAAGGGCATCGAGAACCTCAGCCTTACTGTCAGCGTAGCCAGCACGCGAGGTTATGCTGCGGCAAGCTGGCCTCTGGCGGGCATCAACGGAAACGCGAATGTCGCCGCCATGCCCCTCGCCATTCAAGTGAACAGCCCAACATGGACCTACGGCAAGGGTGCGGGGGCCTCCCCGTTGACCTTCTCGGTCGATACCGCAAACGGCGGCAATCTGGTCTTCGGTCATAAATTGCCAACAGCGGCGGCGTCGCATTTTACCGTCACTGACGCTAACGGCAAACCGGTAACTTTGGCCAACAGTTCGCCTGTCGGCAAGTACAACGTGACACCTGATTTCACCCTGTACGGATACGCTATCCATCCGGAAAGCGGTTGGTTGACGATCGCGCCGGATGCTACCAAGCTGACCTGGAACCACACCAGCCTGAACCTATCTGCCAAGGTTGGTGGCAGCAGTTCCGCAACCATTACCATGACCAATCGCACTGGCGAAACCTTGAATATAGGGGCGGGGCTGGACCTGGTGGGACCGGTCTACACCTATGACCCCTTCTCCCTGTGCAATGGCTCTGTCGTAGCCGGCAAATGTACAACCCTGACATCAGCCTCAAGTTCCTGTAGCAATGTCGCCGGCAACGGCGGCACCTGTAAAATCACGGTCGTCTTTACTCCAACTACTTCGGGGACTGTCAACCGGACACTGACTTTAGAAACGGATCCGAAACTCGGAACGCTGTTGTATGCCGGATCAATCGATCTAAAGGGCAGTGCTACCAATTAGACGGCGTTGTCAGGCGGCCAACGTTGTCTGCCAGGCGGGCGGCACAAGCGTGTATCCGATGAACGGCAGCAGCGGCGGTACGACGTCGATCAGTCTAACTCGATCATTGCCGGCCCGCAGGTTCGCCGCGACATGGCCCTTGACCTGGGGATCGCATCCGCCGAGTGAGACCAGCATGCTGAGAGTGAGCAGCTCACGAGCGGCGCTGGAAGGCCGTGTGGAGCAAAGACTCTGGCATCTGAACTTCACCGTATTTGGCGCCGAAAGGGCGTTCTGGGCTCCAGCTAAGTCGCCGAAAACACAATCGCAAGGCGCGCTGTCGCCGGTCTTGAATGACCACATCGCCGTCAGCACCTACCATTTATTTATATCGTTCACGAATCGTGAACAATATTTAAATATGAACATAATACATGTAAATTGTTAATAACAATAATACGTTCATAATTTTATATTGTACTATAATCGTGTACAATGTAAAATTGTGAACACGATTGCAAGGGAGCTATGGGCATCCTTGAAACAGAACGATTGACTCTTGATCTCGCTCTAGAGGCGGTCGGGAGGGAAACTGGGCTCGTTGCCAGAGTTCTGCACTGGGAACCGCGGCTCGGCCCGGACGCTGGCGGACCTGACGCACTGATCGAAGTCGCCGGCCCGCAGGGCACACATCCGTTTGCAGTCGAAATTAAGAATAATCTTGATCGATTTGAAACCCTCCATCAACTTAAGACCTTTTGGCCGCGCGATGCCAAGGACCCTCTTCTCGTCATTGCCCCTTACTTCACGCCGCAAATGGCTGAACGGTGCCATGAACTTGAAATGTGCTTTGCCGATACCGCCGGCAACGTTTACCTTCGAGCCCCTGGCCTGCACATCTATGTCAAAGGTAAGCGAAAACCCTTGGAGCTAATAAAGAATGCTGATGAGGGGCGCACGATCAACCCAGCCGGATTGAAAATCGTGTTCGCGCTGCTCTGCCAGCCGCGGCTGCTGAACGCAACCTACCGGGAGATTGCGGCAACTGCCCGAGTTGCACTTGGAACAGTGGGTCCCGTGGTAAAAGGTCTTGAAAAGCGAAGACATCTAACTGCATTGCCGGGAAACCGGCCAAACATGCAGCGCCGGTTTCTGGAACCTCGGCGCCTCTTGCAGGAATGGGTGGCGGTATATCCGGCCGTCCTCAGGCCGAAACTGAATGTTCGCCGGTTTCACGCACCGCGCCCAGACTG
>CAZUCM010000067.1:0-11303 GCA_964619235.1 uncultured Terriglobales bacterium | reverse complement strand
AATGCGGGCAATATCGTCCAGCGACTTGATATAGCCACGGCCGCGTACCATATACTCGCGTCCGGTCTGTTCCACCAGACGCGCGCCAACGTCGTTGTTCGACCGCTGCACCGCTTCCACCACCGCATTGATCGGGATCTTGTATGCCAGCAGCTTGTTGGGATCGACATTGACCTGGTACTGGCGCACGAATCCGCCCAGCGGCGCCACTTCCGCCACGCCCGGCACCGATTGCAAAGCGTAACGCAGATACCAGTCCTGATAACTGCGCATTTGCTCCAGCGACTGCCGGCCGGTGGTATCCACCAGTGCATATTCATAGACCCAGCCCACCGCGGTGGCGTCCTTGGCCAGTTCCACGTTCACGCCCTTGGGCAGGCGCGGAGTCACCGAATTCAAGTATTCCAGCGTGCGCGACCGCGCCCAATAGATGTCGGTGCCTTCGTCAAAGATGATGTAGATGTAGGAGTAACCGAAGTCGGAGAAGGCGCGAATGTCCTTCACCTTCGGCATGCCCAACAAGGCCGAGGTGATGGGGTACGAAACCTGGTCCTCCATGATGTCGGGGCTGCGGTCCCATTTGGCGTAAACGATGACCTGCGTGTCCGACAAGTCGGGGATGGCGTCCAGTTTGGTGTTCTTCATGGCATTCCAGCCAAAGAACACGGCAACGCCGATAAACAGAAAGACCAGAAACTTGTGCGTGGCGCAGATTTCAATAATCCGGTTAATCATTTGGGTTGCCCTTCCGGTCGCCGGAGGATTTCACCGCAGAGGACCCTGAGGACGCAGTGGAAGTACAGCAGGTGCCTATAGAATGTGTTGAAACTTCGAATACTCCAGGGTAGTCGAATTCCTCGAAACGGCACGAACTTGTGAAACCGTGCTTCGACCTGCGTTCCTCTGTGTTCCTCTGTGCCCGCATTTCCTGGTTCTCCTCTGTGCCCCCCTGTGGGGAAAAGTGCCTTACTGCGTGTTTTTCAACTTGCTCTCGGAATCAATCAGGAAATTTCCCGAAGTCACCACGGTTTCGCCCGCCTTCAGGCCCGACAGAACCACGACTTTGCCGTCAACTTTCGCGCCAATGGTAATCCTGCGTGGCTCGAAGTTGCCGCCTTCGTGGGCCACAAACACCCGCTGTTCCTGGCCCGAATCCAACACCGCTTCCTGGGGCACAACCAGCTGATTGCCGTAGTCGATCCTTAAGGTCACGTCCGCGAACATCTGCGGCTTCAACTGCAGGCCGGGATTCGGCAGCTCAATGCGGACCTTCATGGTGTGCGTGGCCGGATCGACGGCCGGATAAACAAACGAAATCCGCCCCTGCCAGGTCTTTCCCGGGTAGTAACTGAGTTGTATCTCCGCCCGTTGTCCTACTTTGACGAAAGGCGCTTCGTACTCGTAGACGTCGGCATTGACCCATACGCTCGAAAGGTCGGAGAGGGTATACAGTTCCGTATCCGGATTGACCGAGGTTTGTGCGACAGCTTTGTAGTCGGTCACGATGCCGCAGACCGGCGAATAGATGGTCAAGGTGTGCGTTACCTCGCCGCTCTTGTCCAGCCGCTCGATCTGGGCGTCGCTGATATCCCACAACTTCAGGCGCTCGCGCGCCGAACGTACCAGGGAGTGCGAACTTTCCGCCACCTCCGCAAATTGTGATTCGCCCATCGACTTTTCGCCGCGCTTGGCGATGAGGTATTCTTCCTCGGTGGCCACCAGGTCCGGACTATAAAGCGTGAACAGCGGCTGGCCCTTCTTCACCGATTGGCCGGCGTAATTCACGTAGACTTTGTCCAAAAAGCCATTGACCTTGACGTGAATGTGGGAAATCTTGGCTTCGTTGGCCACCACTTCGCCGGTGGTGCGTACCTCCCGCACCAGGGACTCCCGGGTTACCGCTTCGGTGCGCACGCCGATCATTTGCTGCTGGCCGGAAGAAATGTTTACGGCGCCCGGGGCCGTTTCGGCGGGCTGGTCATCGGCATACTTGGGAACCAGTTCCATGCCGCAGTCGGGCGCCTTACCGGGCTTGTCAGACTTGTAGGCGGGGTGCATTGGGTCGTACCAGTAGAGGATTTTGCGTTGCCCCGGCGCTCCGCTGCCTGAGGCCGCGGCCGTGGATAAAGGTGCGGGGTCGGCGTACTGGGGCACTAGATCCATGCCATCGGGCGCCTTTCCCGGCCGGTCGTAGTGATGCGTGGGATTCATTGCGTCGTACCAGAACAAAGGTTTACGCTCCCGGGCGCCCGTCTCCCGGGAGGATCCGTTGTGCGCCAGTACCGACATCACCCGGTTGTGGTAGACGGCGCCCAGGATGACGGCGCCGGCTACGGCCAAAGCGAGAATGCGCAAGACTTTTTTGTGCGCCATGGTTCCATGCTCCTTCATTTTGCTTGTGGCACAGCCGGTTGCAGCTGCGCGCTTCCGCTGGTCAACTCGACTCCCGCCAGCGCTTCCATACGCGCCAGCGCGGTCTGGTAGTCGGCCACTTCGCGGTAGTAATCCGTTTCATAGTTCTCGACGGTGGTGAAATTTCCCAGCACGGTGGCGAAATCCGCCGATCCCGTCTGGTATGCCGACATGGACGATTCCAGTGCCAGCGAAGATTGTGGAATCACGGCCTGGGTGAACAGCTTGAGCAACTGGCCGTCAGCCTGAGCCGCCAGGTACTGTTGCTTGAGTTCGAAGTAAAGCTGGCTGTGCCGGGCATCGCGGCTGTGTTCGGCGCTGATCCGCTCGTCGGCAGCCTGTGCCACCTCCTCGCGTTGCCGCGATTTGTAAAACACCGGCAGATTCACCGTAAAAGTGAAGCCGTGCATGTCGGGCATCGACGGCCGTTGTTCGTACATATAGCCCACGCTCAGGTCGGGCCGGTAGTCTTTCTGCGCCAGTTCCTCCGCCAACTGGTTGCGTTGCGTCATCTGCTGCATGCGCAGCAATTCGGGATCGCTTCCGCCCGCCAGCTTGTAAAGGTCATCGAGCGTGTAAGTCAGCGGCGCGGCTTCGACCGGTGCAGCCGGCGGCAGGACGGTTTCCGGGGTGTTGCCCAGAAGCGCATTCAGCTGCGCTTGCGCGGTGGCCCGCAGCTGCTCCAGGATGGTCAGTTTTTGCAACAACATCGAAACTTCCACCTGGGCCTTCAATACGTCCTGCTGCATGCCTTTGCCAACGCGATAGCGCGCCTCCGCGATCTGCGTCAGCTGGCTCAACAGATCTTTATTCTTTTGCGCGGTTTCCAGGGCGCGGTCGTAATACCAATAGTCGTAAAACGCCGCCTTTACCTCCGTCGCGATGCGCCGGCGTACGGCATCTGTGCCGGTCTGTGCGGCGTCGGCTTCCTTGCTGGCGATTTCGCCCCTCAATCTAAGCTTGCCGGGGTAGGGCAATGTCTCCATAGCGCTCACACTGCGGTAGGACGAAGGGTCTCCCTGCTGCACGCTGAAGGGCGCAATGTTTCCCATCCACCCGATCCCGAGGCTGGGTTCGGGCAGGGCTCGCGCCTGGGGAACCTTGTGGCGTTCCGCCTCCGCAGATGAGCGGGCGGACAGCAGCTCCGGGTTTTGCGCCAGCGCCTTGCCGACCGCCTCGTCCAGGCGGAGCGCCTCCGCGGAGGATGCCGGTTTGGGGCTGACGCCTTCGGCCGCGTGGAGACCGGGAAGTATAAAGAACAGACAAACCACGCTCACGTCGAGCGCTCGCTGAACTCTCATGGAACCTCTCGCTTTATGTTCGGAAAATGTGGGTGAATTCAGGCACTAGCGCCTGAAAAGCAAAGCTAAGCAAGGGAGAAAAACATCAGACGAGGAAGGTGCAAAGCAGCGCTTGCGGCGATCGATGTTCGTCAAGCCTGACCGGGCTGCTGCCGTCAAGACGAACCGCGAAGGATGCCGCAATGCGGGCGACAATCACCGCTTGCGCGCTTCCAGTATTCACATTGGAGGACGGAACTTGTGGTATGGAAGCCGGCGCCGGCTTGGACGACCGCAGGTTGCAGCAAGGCGCAGTGGACAAAGAGGACATCGACGTTCCAGCCTGCCGGGCATGCATCCGGGCACAATGCTCGCATACGGGCATCTCCGTATTGCTCGCTGCTGTGCAGCCGGCAAACAACGGCGCCACACCGGAGATCAGCACCAAGCAGAGAACCGCCGAAACGAGTTTGAGCAAAAGCCTCACCCTGTTTACAACAGTAGGATAGCTCAAACCGGCAGTCTGTGATTTCGGTCACAGGCAACGCAAGAGGCTGCGGGCCTCCCGCCCCCCCATGTTTGCAAATATTTTTTAATTTGTGCATGCCGAGCCGCGCTGGTAGGATGTAAGTGTTTACTTACATCGAGTTTCGGTTCGAGCTGGGCTGGGAGTTGCCGGAAACCCCGCAACGCTACGGGAGGGTGGGCATCTCATTTATTATCATCTCCTTGATTTGGGGCGTAATTCCGATATGGATGGTTCCCACCGAAGTTTTTGTCCGAAAGGAAGATTGGTGATTTACGATCCGCGTAGCATCTTCGCTCAATTGTGGCGCGGTCTCCTGCTGGCGATCATGGCGGCCGGTGGCGGCCTGATGGCCGCCCAGACGGTATCGCCCGGGCCAGGGATTCCGGCGGCGGGTTTGGGTTTGTCCGTTCCGACGCTGGACAATTCCGGAAATCCATATCTTGGGGGCACTCCCGCGGGACAGGTTTCGCCGGAAGAGATGGATTTGTCGCTTGTCGAAGCTCTGGATCGCGGGCTCAAGCGCAACCTGGGACTGATTGTCAGCGAACAAGGATCGGAGCAGGTTCGAGCCGCCCGATTGAAGGCGCTCAGCGATTTGTTACCGAACGTGAATGCGCATGTCACGGAAGAAACCCAGCAGATCAATCTTTTGGCGTTGGGCGTTCCCGTGAGCTTTCTGCACGGACTGTCGCCCATCGCCGGACCGTTCAGCGTATTCGATGCGCGAGGCACGATGACGGAAGACGTCAGCCTGCATGCCATGAAAGCCTTGCAGGCGGCGCGCGAGAGTTTTGCGGCGTCCCAACACGATGTGGGCAACGCCCGCGAACTGGTGGTGCTGTATGTCGGCGGCGGGTACATTCAGGCGCTTTCCGACCAGGCCCGGATCGCGGCCATCCAGGCGCAATTGACGACGGCACAGAGCCTGTATCAGCAGGCCGTGGACATGAAACAGGCCGGGGTGATTGCCGCTATCGATGTGCTGCGGGCGCAGGTGGAGATGCAAGCGCAGCAGCAGCGGCTGCTGGCCGCGCAAAACAATTTTGCCAAGGACAAATTGGCGCTCAGCCGCGCCATCGGTCTTCCCCTGGGACAGCAATATCGCCTGACTACCGAAGCCCCCTATCGGCCGAATCCGCCGATCACTCTGGAGGCGGCCATGGAGAAGGCGCTCCACTCCCGCGCCGATTATCAGGCGGCGCTGACGCAACAGAAGGCGGCGGAGCTTTCCTATCGCGCCGCGACGGCCGAGAATCTTCCGAGCCTCCAACTGAATTCCGACTACGGCGTTTTAGGCCCCGAACTGGGGCATTCGCACGGAACCTTTACGGCCGCGGCTACCCTGGAGATTCCGATATTCCAGGGGGGCAAGGTCCAATCCGACGAAGCTGCCGCCGATGCCGTGCTGCAGCAACGCCGGGCGCAAGCCGCGGATGCGCGCGCCCGGGTGGAGTATGAGGTGCGGGCTTCGTTTCTGGATTTGAATTCCGCGGCGCAGCAAGTGGATGTGGCGCGCAGCTCCATGCAACTGGCCTCCGATACCCTGCAGCAGGCGCGCGACCGGTTTGCCGCCGGGGTTACCAATAATATCGAAGTGATTCAAGCGCAGGAGTCGCTGGCGTTGAACAACGAGAACTACATTGCCAGTTTGCTGGCGCATAATCTCGCCAAACTCGCTCTGGCCCGCTCCCTGGGAGAGGCCGAGGTGGCAGTAAAGCAATATTTGGGAGGAACTCCCTAGTGCCGGACCATAGCCAAGTGATAAACGAAAACGACCGGAAATCTCATTTCAGCGCCGCCGTAACCGATGAAGGGTCCGAGCTTCCTCTGGAGGAGGCGGAAGTGCCCTCGCGGCGCGATCGCGCCCAGACTTACTTTCAGGAACGCCCGCATGCGATCTGGGTCATCCTGCTGATTGTCGTGCTGGTGATCGGCGCGGGCACACAAGTCTGGAGGTACTATTCGGTCCGCCAAAGCACGGACGATGCCGAAATTGACGGACACATTGAGGCAGTGAGCGCGCGCGTGAGCGGCTCGGTGATCAGCGTCAACGTCAGCGACAACCAGTACGTGGACAGCGGCACGGTGCTCGTGCAATTGGATCCCAAGGATTATCAGGTGGCGCTGGACCGGGCGCGGGCGGAGCTGGCCGACGCGGAAGCGGTGGCGGCGGCGGCGCATTCCGGAGTGCCGATTACCGGCACAACCACGACCAGCAATATCTCTTCGGCACAGGCGATGCTGAATGCTGCGCGCAAGGAAGTGGATGCGGCGCGGGCGCGCCTTTTGGAAGCCCAGGCCAATGACACAAAAGTTGCGGCGGACTTGAAACGGGCGCAGCAACTGGTGACGAAAGACGAAATTTCGCAACAGCAATATGATGCCGCCGTGGCCGGAGCCCAGGCGGCCAAAGCCTCGGTGGATGCCGCGGCCGCAACCGTGGCCAGTGCCCAAAGCCACGTGGCCCAGGCCGAGGCCGGCGTGCGCGCCGCCCAAACGGCCCCCCAGCAAGTGGCGGTTTCCCGCTCCCGGGCCGATGCCGCCGATGCCGCGGTTGCGAAGAACAAGGCCGCGGTCGAACAAGCCGAACTGAATCTGCAGTACACCACCGTGCGGGCACCTTTCGCCGGAACCATCAGCAAGCGCAGCATTGAACCCGGCCAGGTGATTACCGCCGGTCAACCGCTCTTCGCCCTGGTGAATCTGGAGGATGTGTACGTCACCGCCAACTTCAAAGAAACGCAACTGGATCATATGTGCCCTGGGCAGCCGGCCACGATTCATGTGGACACATTCGGCCGCGACTATCAGGGACATGTGGACAGCTTCAGTGGCGCCACCGGTTCGCGCTTCAGTCTGCTGCCGCCGGAGAATGCCACCGGCAACTACGTGAAGGTGGTGCAGCGCGTTCCCGTCAAGCTGGTATTCGAGAACGGCCAGGATCCGAACCACAATCTGCGGCCCGGCATGTCCGTGGAACCCACGATACGGGTGGACGCGGCATGCGGGAAGTAATGAGAAACCAGTAACAAGCCAATCCTCGCTCCGCGGGGAGATTCTGCGGCTTTTCCTTGTTCCTTGTTACTGATTGCTTGTACCTGTTACTCCTATGGAACAGCGCGTCATTAATCCGTGGCTGATTGCCGTTTCGGTGATGCTGGGCACCTTCATGGAGGTGCTCGACACCACGGTGGTGAACGTGTCACTGCCGCACATCGCCGGCAGCCTGGGGGCCACGGTGGACGAGGCCACCTGGATGCTCACCTCGTATCTGGTGGCCAACGCCATCGTCCTGCCGATGACCGGCTGGCTGGCGAACCGCTTCGGCCGCAAGCGCATCCTGATGATCTCGATTGGCGGGTTTACGGTTGCCTCGGTGATGTGCGGTCTGGCGCCGAACCTGCCCATGTTGTTGCTGTTCCGCGTGATCCAGGGCGCCACCGGCGGCGGCCTGCAGCCGCTGTCGCAGGCAATCATGCTGGAGGCCTTCCCGCCGGAAAAACGCGGACGCGCCATGGCTTTCTGGGGACTGGGAATCGTGGTGGCGCCGATGCTGGGCCCGGTGCTCGGCGGCTGGCTCACCGACAGTTATTCCTGGCGCTGGCTCTTCTATATCAACGTGCCAGTGGGCATTCTGGGCCTGGTCATGTCGGAAGTCTTCGTCTTCGATCCGGCGTATATCAAGCGCATTGCGGCCAAGGTGGACTACTGGGGCATCGGTCTGCTTGCGGTCGGTATGGGAGCCTTGCAGATCATGCTGGACAAGGGCCAGGAAGAGGACTGGTTCAGCTCGCGTTTCATCATCACCCTGGCCGTGATGGCGGTGGTTGGCCTGGGCGTTTTCCTGATCAATGAAATGTGGCAGGAGCATCCCATTGTGAATCTGCGGGTCTTCCGCGTGCGTACGTACAGCACCGGCGTATTCATCATGACCTCGCTGGGCTTTGTGTTGTATGGCAGCCTCGTCCTGCTTCCTATCTTCCTGCAGACGCTGCTGGGCTATTCGTCGCTGAATGCGGGAGTGGCGATGCTGCCGCGCGGATTGGGTTCCTTTATCGCCATGCCGCTGGTCGGCCTGCTGATGGCGAAAATCGAGCCCCGTAAACTGCTGGTCGCGGGATTGTCGGTGGCGGCCTTGAGCCTGTGGATGCTGGGCGCGATCAACTTGAATGCCGGATACTGGGACATTTTCTGGCCGCAGTTCATTCAGGGCCTTTCCATGGGATTTATCTTTGTCCCCCTGACCACGGCCACGCACGACCCCATAGCCAAAGAGCAAATGGGTAATGCCACCAGCATCTTCAACGTGATGCGCAATATCGGTGGCAGCATCGGGATTGCCTGCGTAACCACCATCGTGGCGCGCCGCAGCCAGACCAATTTCAATGTGCTGGCTGCGCGCATCACCCCGTATGATCCGGCGGTGCGAAACATGATGAAGGGTACGGCCGGGCTCTTCGCCTCGCGGGGAGGCAGTTCCTTGCCGGTGGCCAACCGTCAGGCGGCTGGGGCACTTTTCGGCATGGTGCAGCAGCAGGCCGCCATGCTGGCTAACATCCATGCCTTCCGGCTGCTGGGCCTGGTCTTTCTCGCGGTGATGCCGCTGATCATGCTGATGCACCGCTCGCGTCATCACGGCGGCACCGAGTCCGGGGCGCACTAAGCGCCAGGCGCCAAGAGGTAATCACCAGATCAAATCCATCCGTCTGAGTCTCACCCTGCGGGATTGAAGCTTGCGGCCGTGAGGTTCGCATGTCCTACAATGAACCTTCTATGCCCACCGCTCTTACTGCCGCAGCGTGCATGACACCTCAGGAGTTGATCGCAGATCCGCTGCTGCTGATCGAAGATGGCGTAATTGCCTGGGTGGGACGCCGCACCGGGTTTGTGCCGCCGCCGGAAACGCGAACGGTCGATTTCCCCGGCGCCGTGCTGGCGCCCGGCTACATCGACGTGCATATTCACGGGGGCGCCGGACATGATTTGATGAGCGCCGATGCTGCCGGCTTTGCCGCCTTCGAATCTCATCTGGTGCGCCACGGAGTCACCAGCTATCTGCCTACTACCGTTACCGCGCCGGTGGATGACACTCTGCATGCCCTGGAGCGCCTGGCCACGGCCATTGAGTCGGCGGAAAGGGCCCCGGCCGGCGATTTGCGCGCCCAACCGATCGGGATTCACCTGGAAGGGCCCTTCCTCAGTCACGAAAGGCGCGGAGTCCATCCGGCTGAACACTTGCAACTTCCCTCTGTCGAGCTTTTTCGACGGTTTTGGGAGGCTGCCCGCGGCCGCATACGAATCGTGACGGTGGCTCCGGAACTGCCCGGCGCCGGCGAACTGCTCCGGGAGGCCATAGGCCTGGGCGTATGCGTTTCGCTGGGCCATTCCGATGCCGGGTTCGAAGCCGCCGGGGCGGCAATTGATGCGGGCGCGCGCCATGCGACTCACACCTTTAACGCCATGCGCCCGCTGGATCATCGCGATCCCGGCATCGCCGCCGCCGTGCTGACCGATGCCCGCGTATGCGCAGAGATCATTGCCGATGGCGTTCATGTGGCGCCCAGTATGGTCGAGTTATTCCTGCGGGCCAAGGGCCGCGAAGGCGCCCTGCTGGTGAGCGACGCCATCAGCGCCACCGGCATGGGCGATGGCCGCTGGCGCCTGGGTTCCTTTGAGGTGGAGGTGCGCGGCGGAATATGCCACGGCGGGGAAGGGAAGCTGGCCGGCAGCTGCCTGACGCTGGATCGAGCAGTACGCAATGTGATGTCCTTCGCTCACTGGCAGCTGCAGGATGCGGTTTGCCTGGCGACGCTGAATCCAGCGCGCGAGCTGCGGGAAGTGCCGAAGCGAGGCATGCTCGTTCCCGGCGCTCGCGCTGATATTGCCGTGCTCTCCCCGGATGGAGAGGTCAAGCATACCTTTGTTCGTGGAATTGGCTCCGATCCCACACACTAGAACATGTCCTTTCGAATGCTGCCGCATCTAAAGTGGCATGCAGGGCTCTGTCCGGGGGCGATTATGATTTCTATGTCGGCAGTGGTTCGGTATATGCACAGCCTGATCCATCCCGTCCCGCAGTACCCCGAGTTTCCCGAGAGCCCGCAGTGCTTTTCCGTTCTCGAACCACCTTTTGTCCGGGCGCCGCGGCTGCTGGTGGAATTGACCCCCTGGCCGGAAGTTTTCTTTGGCAATCTTGCCGACTTGTTGAGCGCTCCTTTCCATCGGCGGCGGCCGTTGCGGCTTACCTCGCGCCCCGCACCTTTCTGGGAGGATGTGTTCGTCAACCGGCGGTTGCCCTTCGCGCCTTTCCGGCAATCGGCTTTGTATCACTTATTTATTGTCGTAGCGTTTTGGGGGCTGTCGGCCACCTTTGTGCAACGGCCGAAGGTGGAGCCGGTAAGCCCTTTCGAAAACACCGTACTCACTTATTACCCGGTTTCGGAATATCTGCCGCCCATTGACGGCGGGAGTGTGCGCGCCAAACTGGCGCGCCACGGCCAACCGGCATACGCGCGGCAGCGCATCGTTTCTATGCCTCCGCACCCGGATAACGCTTCACAAACGATCATTTCGCCTTCACCGCTGACCATCCGTCACAACGTGCCGTTGCCCAATCTGGTTGCCTGGACGGAAACGCCGGTGCCGCCGGCGCCTGAGGTGAATGGAACGCCGCGCCTGATCGCTCCGGCGGTTTTGCTGGCAGTAGCGCCTTCGCCCCAGGTCAGGCGCGAGCAAGCGGCATCATTGCTGGCGCAAACGCAAGACCAGGCGGTTCCCCCGCCGCCGGCTGCGCTGCGGCGCCCGGCTACGGGTCTGGTGCCATTGGATCCCGTGGCCCCGCCGCCGGATACGCATGCTGCCGCCAAACTTACGCTTATGCCGGTGGCCGCAGCCGTGCCTCCGCTGCCGCAGTTCGGCGCGCGCCGCGCCGGGGATTTGAATCTCGCCCGTTTGAACTCCGGAATTGCGCCGCGCCTGCCCGTGCCGGAGCAACCGGCCCTGAAGATCAAGCAGGGAAACCGCAGTTCAGCCAGCGCTATGGCGGCAAACAGGGTGGTTCCCGCTCCAAGGTTTCCGGCAGG
>CAZUCM010000066.1:0-11430 GCA_964619235.1 uncultured Terriglobales bacterium | reverse complement strand
AAATTGATAAAGCTCAATGCTCGCCTCGGAGTGCAGCGCACAACCGCAATCAAATCCAGCGGATGGCGCGATTTTGCAACGCCCACACCATCCCCGCTCACGGTTGCGGCCTCCGGCCTGCGGTCTCCCGCAGCCAAAGCTCCGTCACCCGTCAATGCCACCCGTGGGGAGGTGCTGCTGGATTTATACCACAGTCCCCCCCAACAGAAACCCTGCGCGCCTGCTTAAGGGAACCTAACGTAACCAGACGGCGGAAACTTTGGTAACCCAAAGAGAGCAAGTTTCAAGGTTTCAAGTTTCAATGTGAACACCCGGCAACAGTCGGCGTGGAACGGGAAACGGTCGCTCCAGCGTGTAACGGGAGACGAAAATGGTAAAACGGTCTTTCCTGCCGGGTATGCGAGCCGCTTATTCCGCCGCTTCCACGTCCTGGTTCTCCAGCATGCCGATCACCTCGTCGTCCACGTCCCATTTTCTCAGGATGGAAACGATCACCCCGGTGGAGAAGCCCGCCCGCGCCAAGGAACGGAAAATTTTCGCCGTCTGCCGGCTGTCCTCCGGCTTCTTTACGCGCTTGCGCGTCAGGTACTGGCGGGCCAGTTTTTCCTCGTTTACCCCCGCGTAAGCTTCGTTCACGGTCTTTTCGATGATGTCGCCGTGCACGCCTTTGTTTTTCAGGTCGCTGATCACGCGCAAACGGCCGAATTTCTCGTTCTCCCGGCGATATCCCGAGTACGCGGTGGCGTATTGCGTGTCATTGAGATAGTGCTGCTCTTTGAGCCGGAGGATCACCATCTCCACCAGAATTTCTCCCTCGGGCTGGCCGGTGACCCGGCGGCGGAGCAGGCGCTTCAATTCGGCCACTGAGCGCATCTGGCGCGCCAGGGCTCCGACTGCATATTCGTACAACGCAGCCTCGTCGTATGGGGTTTTGCGCCGGAAAAACGCCATGGTCATCATTTCCGCCGCCGCGCGCGGCCAATGTCACTTGGTTTCGCGATGAACGCTTAAGGATAATCAAAAATTGTCATGCCGAGCGGAGCGCGCAGTCGAAGCACCTATGCATTCTCGTGCGCCTGCACAATGTGTGGAATCCCGCGAGAAAATACATAGGTTCTTCGACTCGCCCCGGCAAGCCGGGGCTCGCTCAGAATGACAAGTGTTTCGCTCCCTTTCGCAAGCTCAACACCACAAACCTCCAAACCAAGTGACCTTAGCCGCGCGCGGCAAGCTATTTCCGCGGGTCGGAAGTGTACCCCGTGGAATGCATTTGCTCGCGGGCCGCATCGCCGGTGGAGGTAATGCCCTGCGCCTTCAACTTGAAATCATCGGGGTTGGAGGCGTTTTCCAGCGCCGTTTCATAGGCGATCAGGCCCTGTTGATAAAGGTCATATAGCGACTGGTCGAAGGTCTGCATGCCGTATTGGGAGGTGCCGGCGCTAATGGCCTCGTGAATCGCCCGGGTCTTTTCCGGAGTGACCAGGCACTCGCGAATATAAGCGGTCGTCACCATCACTTCCACCGCGGGCACGCGGCCCTCGGAATCGGCACGGCGCACCAGGCGCTGGCTGATCACCGCGCGCAAGGTGGCCGACAGTTGCAAGCGAATCTGCTTCTGCTCCGGCGGCGGGAAGACCGAAATAATACGGTTGATGGTTTCCACGGCATCCAGCGTATGCAAGGTGGAGAACACCAGGTGGCCGGTTTCGGCGGCATGCAGAGCAGTGGCAATGGTCTCCAGGTCGCGCATTTCGCCCACCAGGATCACGTCCGGATCCTGACGCAGGCTGGCGCGCAGCGCCGAAGCGAAGGATGGCGTATCCACCTCCACCTCACGCTGGTTCACGAAACCTTTCTTGTCCCGGTGGAGAAATTCGATCGGGTCCTCGATGGTGATAATGTGCTCGGCGCGCGTGGAGTTGATGCGGTCCACGATGGCGGCCAGGGTGGTGGATTTTCCCGAGCCGGTCACACCCGTCACCAGCACCAGGCCGCGCGGCTCGTCGCAGATTTTTTCCACAATCCGCGGCAGATACAGTTCATCCAGTCCGCGCACTTTGGTCGGAATTACGCGCAGGACCACCCCGACATTGCCGCGCTGCTGAAACACGTTCACGCGGAAGCGGCCCAGCCCGGCCACGCCATACGCCAGATCGAACTCCGCGTTCTCCTTAAACTTCTGCTTCTGCCGGTTGGACATCATGCCAAACGCCATGTTCAGCATTTCCTCGGCGGAAATCCGCGGCTGATCGGTCAAGGGAACCAGATCGCCGTCCACACGCAGGCAGGGATAGTTGCCGACCTTCAGGTGCAAATCACTCGCTTTGCGCTCTACGGCTATGCGCAGCAAATCATCAATTTGCATGGTGCACAATCTCTCCGGAGCCTGAAGTTAGCACGTTCACCCAGCAAGTTTCCAGTTACCAATGAGCTTCCAGCGCTTGAGGAATCGGGTAATAGAGTAATCGGGCAATCGCCCCACGCCAAGGCAGCGGCCGACTTGGCCTGTCGCCTGGCGTCCGGAGCTTGCCGCCCGGGGTCAGCCCTTCCAGGGCTCATCGGCGCTGCCTCCATAAATGCTCGGCACCTTCGACCCCATGGGCCGCAGGTAGGTAGCCAACTGCGCGCGATGATGGACCGAGTGGTTGTTTGCGATCAGTAAATAACGGAATACCGGGGCGGCCATCACGCCGTAAAAATCCCCTTGGGTAAGCAAATCCTCCGCGGTCATAGCCCTTACCCGCTTCAGCGCTGCCGCACCGTGAGCTCCGTACCAGGCCACCAGTTCACTGATAGTCCTGGGCGCTTCCGGGTGAGCCGCTTCGATTGAGAACTGGCGATTGGCAATGCTCTCCAGGAAATCGACATCCCCTTCCGCCAGATGCCAGGCAAGGTCAAAGGCGGTGCGCGCCTTGGGATCCGGCCGGAATTCGCGTTGGCCTTCCGGGACGGCCGCAAGCACCTTGCGTGTTATCTCCATCTCTCGCTCCATGCTCTCCAGCAGGAGGTGAGTGAAGGCGATGGCAAATTCAGGAGTATTTTCAAGTTCGGTGGCAGGCTTCATAGTGGAATCCTTTCAGAAGGGCCCTCAGTCGGCGGTCGCCGGCCGTTGGCCGGAAGAACGGCCCGGGTTCCACGTTAAAACATCCTGTCCCGTTGTGGCGTGGGACGTGAAACGTGGAACAAGCAACGGCAGCTTGTACTACTGGCCGGGGACCGACGACCGAAATCCGAAGACACGGAAGAATTCTACACCCCAACCGGCTGCTTCTTGCCCACCGGAACCGGCGTCAGCCAGTGGTACTTGTCTTCCGTCTGACCTTCCAGGATGTTGAAGAAGTCCTTTTGCAAAGTCTTGGTGATGGGTCCCACCGCGCCCTTGGCAACCGTTATCTTGTCGACGGAACGAATGGGAGAAATCTCCGCTGCGGTTCCGGTAAAGAAAAGTTCGTCCGCAATGTACAGCATTTCGCGCGGAATCACCTGTTCGATGACCGGAATACAGTGATCTTTGGCCAGGCGAATCACGGAATCGCGGGTGATCCCAGGCAACACCGAATTCCCCATGGGCGCTGTGTACAGGTTTCCGTTGCGCACCGCAAACAGGTTCTCTCCCGAACCTTCGCAAACAAACCCCTGGGTATCCAGCGCAATTCCCTCGGCATAGCCGTTGAGCAGGGCTTCCATCTTAATCAGCTGGGAGTTCATGTAATTGGCGCCGGCCTTGGCCATGGTGGGCAGCGTATTGGGCGCCAGGCGGCTCCATGAGGAAACGCAGACGTCCACGCCCTCTCCACCTTCCGTCAGGTACTTGCCCCAGGAAAAATTCGCCATATAGACGTCCACCGGGCATTTGGCCGGATTCACTCCCAACTCTCCATAACCGCGCAGCGCAATGGGCCGGATGTAGCATGGCCAAACGCCATTCGCGGCAACCAGCTCCGACATGCCCTGCAGCAGTTCTTCCAGGCTGTAAGGAAGCTCCATGCGGTACACCTTGGCGGAATCGACCAACCGTTGCATGTGCTCCTGGGCGCGGAAGATAGCCGGTCCCTTGGGCAGGGCATAGCAGCGAATTCCCTCGAATACCGAAGAGCCGTAGTGCACCACGTGCGACAGCACGTGAATCTGAGCTTCGTCCCAGGGAATGAGATTCCCGTTGCGCCATATCTTCTCTGTTTTCGGTATCATGCCTGCTCCTTAGGTATGCACTCGGCCGGGCGCCATGCGGGCAAATCGTCCGCTGGACGGCTTCCCTGCGTGGCGTGAAAAACAAGCTATTATATCTGAGGCACGGCGGCGGGGCGTCCCTGGAGTTCACCGCTCAGGATTTACAGCTTGCAGTTTGCAGCTCACATACAAAGAACTCTGGCAGCAAACTGCAAACCGTGAACTCTATTCCAACCGCGCCAGGGCGGCTTTCCGCTCGGGAATTTCGTCGCCCCGGAAGTACCGCCCGGGTTTTGCGCTCATTTCGGGCATTGCCGTAAAGGGCTTGGCATAGTCGTTGCGTGCATTCCAGAAAAGGAAGCCTATCCCGCCCTTATCCTTGGCCGCCGTAACCTGCTTAAGAATGTACTCGGGCGAGTAGGTTTTGGTGCGCCAGGCGAACGCCTGCAACCAGGGCCGCAGAACCACGCCGCTGCCGGCGGTGATCTGCCGGAACCGCTCCATCGACTCCCCGATGAAGTGCTCGGGAGCGTCCCCCGGGTCCTTGTATCCATCCATGCCGAAGAAATGCGAAGGATAGATCATGGGCGAAAGGACGTCACAATGCCGCGCCATGCGCGTAATTTCCTGCCCGGTGTGCGCCAGATCGACGGAGCGTTGCCAGGCCATTACGCCAAAGACATCCAGCGAGAATAGAGTCCCGGTGCCGTGCAATCGCGCTTGCGCATGAGCGAGAAAATCGTCGATGGCGTCGGTGCGCTGCCATTGCGGGTGGCTCTTCTCATAGGCGAACAATGCATCTTTCTGATCGCCTTCGGCCGGGAAGCGCACATAGTCAAACTGCACTTCATCCACTCCGGAGTCGGCGGCATAGCGGGCCATCGCGATGTTGTACTCCTGCACCACGGGATTGGATGGATCGGTCCACACCAGCTTTCCGTTTTCGCGCCACGGTTGACCGCTCTTGCGCGAGTGCACCGCCAGTTCGGGGTGATGGGTCACCAAAAACTCGTCGCGGAAGATCGCGATTCGCCCGATCGCGTGCATATTCTGCGAGTGCAGCCAGCGCACGTATTTCGGCAGATTGCGAATCGGCGGCGTCACGCGGCCGGCCATGGGGCTCTCCGCATGGTATAGCGCCGGCCCTTGCAGCAAGGGACTGGGAAATGGCACATTCACCAGGCCGTCGCTGTCCTTGATATCAAACACTACTGCGTTTCCGCCCAGCTTGCGCCATTGCCGAACCAGCTCCAACCCGCGAGCACTGCCGGCCATAACCCCCGTCAGATAAATGGCGCGAATCTCGAAGTTCCTTGCCACCGCAACCGGCGCCTCGCGCCAGTCCTGTATGTAGCCGGGAATCAGCACCTGCTGGCCGGGCTTCAGGTTATTTCCCTTGAGCCCGTTATTGGCCTGGCGGATCGCCTGTTCCAGCTCCGAGCCGGTCATAAACCCGGTCTGCGGCAGATAAATATGTACAAGGCTGGCCAGACTCTGACCGCGCTGGGCGATATGCATCGCCGTACCCGGCGGGGCTGCGGCGGACGCAGGCACCATACCGAAACTGGCCGGGGAGAGAGCTGCGGCCGGATTGCCTGCCGCCGGATTCGTTGAAGTTGCCGCCGCGGCTTGCGTTCGGCCGGCTGCCACCGGCAAAAGCATCGATTGACCCGGCGTCACCGCCTGCAACGATGCCTCAGGCGCATTCTTCACCACCGCCGGCACGGACGGCTGCCTCGCCGCAACGGCACGGGGAAGTGATTTTGGCAATAGCAAAAAGAGGACAAACCCGAAAATCGGAAGACAAAGGAAGGCCGCCAGGGACCAACGCTTTCTGTACACCGTGAGCTCCATTCCGCAGGGACACTGTTTCCCCTCCCACCGCCGCGCCAGCCGGCGCGCCGGGGAAATTCCGGGAAAGTCAGCTGGATAGTAGCATGTGCCTGAGGGAATATCGCATCACGGGAGTCCGTTGTACCTTCGGTGTCACCGTCGCCATATCTTGACGGACGATGAAACCTCTTGCATAGTTTTCCCGAAAGCTGCATCTAAGGTTATAGGGCAAGTGGATCGCCGATCCGATTGCCGGTATGGAGTTCAGTTGCACCTGGGGGGAGCCGGTATTTGCAGGCGTTTCAGCAATCGCAAGGTTGCTTTTTTCGTCAGGGCCGGATATCCTCCTGCAACTTTGGCAGGGAGCAAGAAACGACGGTGTGCATAACCCATGAAAACTGGTCTCAATACCGCACTCGATCCTACTCGCCGGAGCAACGACGCCCAGGAATTTGAAGCCTCGTTGCGCCATCGCATTGTCGGCCAGGAACAGGCTATTGAAAAGATGGCCGAAATCTACCAGATGTTTTTGGCCAGCTTGAACCCGCCGGGCCGGCCGGTGGGCAATCTTCTGTTTCTTGGTCCCACCGGCTCGGGCAAGACCCGGGTGGTGGAAGCGTGCGCGGAATCTTTGTTTGGCGATCCGCGCGCCATGATCAAGATCGACTGTGCCGAATTCCAGCATTCCCACGAAATCGCCAAGCTGATCGGCTCGCCGCCCGGATATCTGGGGCACCGCGAGACTCATCCGCTGCTGACGCAGGAAGCGCTGAACCAGTGGCATACCGACAAGCTCAAACTGTCGCTGCTGCTTTTCGACGAAATCGAGAAGGCCTCGGACTCGCTGTGGCAGTTGCTGCTGGGAATTCTGGACAAGGCCACGCTCACCCTGGGTGACAACCGGCGCGTGGACCTTTCCGGCTGCATCATTGTCATGACCTCCAACCTGGGCGCCGGGGAGATGGAAGGGCTGATGTCCGGCGGCATGGGCTTTGCCCGGAAACCGCAGGAGATCGACCAGCGTTTCGACGACAAGATTACGCGCACGGCGCAGGAAGCCGCGCGCCGCAAATTCTCTCCTGAATTCATGAACCGCATCGACAAAGTGGTGGTGTTCAAGACCTTGCGGCCCGACCATTTGGAGCAGATTCTGGAGATCGAATTGGGCATGGTACAGCAGCGCATTCTCCAGGCGACCGGCAATCACCAGTTCGTTTTCTCCTGCACCACGCCGGTCAAGAAGTTCCTGCTGGAGGAAGGCACCGATCCGAAATACGGCGCCCGTCACCTCAAGCGCGCCATTGAGCGCAATGTGGTCTTTCCCCTGGCCAACCTGGTGGCTACCGGCCAGATTAAATTGGGGGACTTCGTGCGCATCGACCTGACGGAAAACCGCATGGTGTTCGTGAAAGAAGCGGAAGGAGCGTTGGTGCCGGTATTGCTGGAGAGATTCGGCAGCGAGGTGAGCACGCAAGCCCATCCGGCCCGCGCCCGCACCGCGGCCTCGCGCCGCGATTTCGGCGCCAGTCAGACGCTGGATCACAAGTAGGCTTTTCAGCGACCCAAGGCCCTCCCTATATACTCGAGAGCATGGACCGCCCCGTGTTCTCGATTCGACTTCTCGCTATGCTGATGGCCGCGGTTTTAGCGGCGCCGCAGCTATTGCCGGCTGCCGCCGAACCCATATGGCCGGCTCCCGGCAGCGTGCCGGGAATTACGAAACGGCAACAGGAAGCAATCGGACTCAAGATGTTGGGCGAGGTCTACCGGCAGGTGCCGGTAGTGCCCGACTCGAGTCCTCTCGTCCAGTACGTGCAGCAGCTGGGGCACAAGTTGCAACTGGCCATCCCCCACCAATACTCCTGGCCGTTCCAGTTTCACGTAATTCCGCAAAAAGAAGTTAATGCGTTCGTTTTGCCCGGGGGCCCGGTTTTCATCACCGCAGGCGCCATATTGGCAGCCGGAGATGAGGCCGAATTGGCCGGCCTGCTGGCCCATGCCATGGGGCACGTTTACCGGCAACACGGTGTAACCCAGCGGCAGAAGGATTCACTGCCTTCGGTCGTAGACGACGCCAGCGCCATGCTCGGAAGCATGCTCGCCGGTATCGCCCCCCATGCCATCGGTCCGGCCGCTGCGGTTTCCATTTTCACCCGGTACTCGGCCACCGAAGAGCTCCAGGCCGATGCGGTAGCCGCCGTCATCCTGTACAAGGCCGGCTATGATCCGCAAGCCCTGGCCGCTTTTTTCCAGCGCATGGAACAGAATCCGGCTGCTTCTCCGCAGTTCACAGGCGATCATCCGAGTCCAGGCAATCGCGGGGCCATGATTCGCGGCAAGAGCCAGGGGTGGCCGGAAAAAACCTGGCTGGGAGACAGTCCCCAATTCCTGACGGCCCGGGACCAGGCCAAGGGTATGAAGCTATATACCGCACAGGAGATCGAGCAAAACGCCAGCCAAGGCGTTTGGGCCCAGGAGAACGCCAAACTGGCTCCGGCGCCGGCGATCGTGCCTGTGGCCGGCACTCCCGCAACTGCCACCGGGGAAATCCATTCCCAGAAGGTACGGGCGAGCGCCACCTTCTCGCGGTTAGCGCGTCCGGGTTATCACATATCGTATCCGGCAAATTGGCAGGCTCTGGGCGACCGGCAATCCCCTTCGGCAACCATCGTTCCGCCCGGCGCCTTTAATCAGAGTGCAATTGCATATGGAGTGGTAATCAACCGGTTCAGCCCGGCCGACGCCAAGGCCACGCTGGAACAAGCGACAAATGAACTCATTCACTCCATCACCGGACAGAGCCCGGGAATGACGGCAGAGACTCCTCGCGAGATTACCGCGGATAATCTCCATGGCCGCTCTGTCGATCTGATGGGCGACTCCCCGGTACAACGGGACGGAAAACCGGAAGCGGAACACGACTGGCTGGTCGCCCTGCCGCAAAGCGGCGGCGGGATCTTGTACCTGGTCTTTATCTCTCCTGCCCCTGATTTTGAGCGCCTGCGCCCCACGTTTGAACGGATGCTGAAGTCATTCCATATGCAATGAGGCAGTCGTTGGCCCTCGGTCGCCGGTCTTCGGCCGGCAGGCCAACAACATCTCTATCTATGGGTGATCCTTCGCGTTACGCCGGCGTGAAACGTGAAACGAGCAACGCGAAACGGGTTTTGTCTGGCCGACGACCGACGACCGAAGGCCGACGGCTGAATCTTATTGGCTGGCCGCGTAATAACCCGAGCGCGCCTGGGTCTTATAGTCCTTCTGTTTGGCCTTGATCTCGACTTTACGGAAGCTGCCATCGAATTTGGTATTGGTCGAGATATAGCCGATGTTGTATTGCGAACGGAGTTCGGCGGATATCTGGTCGAAAGCCGCCTTTATTTTTCTTTCGTCGTTGCCGGCCTCGATGGCCCGGGCGCCGGTGTCACGCGCTAAATCCCGCATCGCCCGGTCGCCGCCGTAGTTCATACCGCCGGAAGAATAAAACCCGCGATCGGCACACAGGATGACATAGACCATGGTGTCGGCTTTCTGAGCGGCTTCCACCGCACTCTTGATACTCTCCTGGCTGCCCTGGTCCTCGCCGTCGGTAAGGACAATCAGCGCTTTGCGGCCCACCTCACTGGCCAGCTTGTCATGCGCGCCCAGCCAAATGGCATCGTAAAGCAAGGTTCCGCGCGGGTTGTCCGAGGTGGGAATCGGACCGCCTCCCAGCCCGGGAGGGCCGCCTCCCGTGCCTCCGGAATTGATTCTGGCGCGGTTCAACGCGTCTCTCAGCTCCTTCACCGAGGAGGTGAAGTCCTGCAGCAGATCGACGTTCACGTCGAAGCCGATCACGAAGGCCATATCCTTGTCGGTAAGCACCTGCCGCAGAAAATCGGCGCCCACTTCCTTCTCCATCTCCAGCACGCGTGTCTGGCTGGCGCTGCTGTCAATCAGAATGCCCAAGGTAAGCGGCTGGTCGGTCTCGGTTGCGAAGTATTTGATGGTTTGCGGCTTGCCATCCTCGAAAACCTGGAAGTCGTCTTTCGTCAGGTGCGGAATCAGCAGTCCGTGTTTGTCCTTCACGTTGAAAAACAAATTGACCAGGCTCGTACTGGTCTTGAACGTAGGCAGATTCCCCTGATCAGCGCCGGCGGAAGTTTGCGATGCAGCCACACCCGCCATGGCCAGAAAAACCGGCAAAACCATAAAGGCCGCCACGCGTTTCAAGCGCACGATCATAAGCCGTCCATCCCTTGCCCGAACACCACACGGACACAATCGAAAATTTTTCCCCGCGCATTCCCTGCCGGTGATCCGCATCTACTATAGATCAGGATCAGCGTAAAAGTGGTTTACCATAATCTGAGAGAAGAACGTAAATGACGAAAAGCCCGAATACGCTGCTCACCTTCACTTTGATGCTGCTGTTGGGCATCGGCGGTGTTGTCCCCGCCTTGGCGCAGTCCTCCCCGCAATCCCAGCCGGCGCAGAAGCTTCCCGACGCTCCCCTGCCGCAAAATAACACCCCGCCACCGCCACCGGAGACGCCTATTCCGGGCGCCGACTCGACACCTGCCGGCACCGGCAAGAGCGCGCCGGCGGCGGATTCGGCTACCGTCCCACCGGGACCGACTCCGGCAAACCCGATTACCACCATGAAGCCCGGCTCGCAACCGTCCTTGCCGGTTCCCGCCCGCGAGCAGCTTTATACGCTCACCCGGAACGTCAATTTCGTACTGGTTCCCGTCACCATCAAAGGCGGCGACGGCTCTCTGGTAGAAGGACTCGTGCCCAAGGATTTTTCGGTCTATGAAGACGGGATCCGGCAGCGGATCACCTTTTTCACCAGCGATCCCTTCCCCTTGTCGGCCGCGGTCGTGCTTGACGTGGGATTGGCGAACAGCGACTGGAAGAAAATTCGCGATACTTTACCGGCCCTGGTGGGCGCCTTCAGCCAGTTCGACGAAGTCGCACTGTTCACTTACAGCAACATAGTGCAGAAGGTCCAGGACTTCAGCGGAGTGAATGCCGACCAGCTTGCCGCCTCGTTGCGCAAGCTCAAAGGTCAATCGGGCAGGATGGGTGGAGCGCCGGTAGTGGGTGGCCCGCTCAGCGGCGGCCCCAGTCCCAACATCAACGGCCAGCCGGTAACGCCGAATGCGCCTACGGCTGCCACGTACACAAAAGAGTCTATGGTCCTGAACGATGCCATCCTCGCCGCCGCCAATGAGTTGAACATGCGCGATCCGGCGCGGCGCAAAATTCTCTTTGTGATCAGCGATGGACGCGAATTGGACAGCAACGCCAAGTACCGCGAGGTGTTGCGCGTGTTACTGACCCGCCAGATCTCGGTATACGCCATCGGCGTGGGCGGCGCCGGACTCCCCGGCTATCGCCAACTGGAAAACATCCGCATACCCGGCCAGGGCTATGGCGATATCC